>NZ_JARAVL010000020.1:0-103150 GCF_033792725.1 Streptomyces sp. PA03-5A
GTCATCAGGGACAAGATCATCGGACACTCCGCAGACCCTGCCGATGAAGATCATTGACTGCCAGCCGACACGCCGATCTCATTCTGAAACGATCAGTAACAGGCTGTCTTGGCGCGCCAACCCTACGGCTCGCTGACGCCGAAGCCTTCGAATATCGCGTGCCTGCAATGACGTTCCCGGCCGGTCGGTGCCTCACTGTGGAGCGCGGCGCAGCGCCAGGCCTACGCCAACGACCTTGGACGAGCCCCGGGCACTGGTTGGCGGTGACCGCGCGCAGCAACCGGTCCAAGTCGGCCGAGTGGCTGCCACCGTACGCGGCCGCGCGCTGCCGATATCTGGTCGACTGGGTGACCGTGAAGACGCGCTGGCACCTGGCGGTCGACGAGATCGAACGCGAAGCGCTGGTACGCGAAGCCTCAGCGTGCCCGGACGTACCGATCGTCAGCACAATCGCGGACACCCCGCTGTCGAACTGACCCTCACAGCGCAGGGCTGGCTCATCTTCCGGCCCAACGCCCGGTCGGGCTCTTGCAGCGCGGCGGCGCCCGCTACTGATGCCCGACATGGGCCGAGCACAGCAGGCCGGTCCAGTGGGCGTTCACGATGCCGGCCGATCGGGCGCGATGACGACGCTGCGATCCTCAGGGTAGGGGTAGTAGACGGTGGTCTCGGCGGCTTCCGGGTGCTCGCGGGACAGCAGGATCTCCAGGGCGCTGCGCGCCTCGTCCAGCGCCCGCAGGGCGGCACCCACCTTCTTGTGGGGTACACCCTCCGGCCCACTACTCGGGTACACCGCATCGAGCTGGACTGCCCGGTGAGCGAGCTCATCACGGACGCCGGCAAGAACACGGCCCATCTCAAGGTGCTCATCCAAGGTGAGACGGGGCTTCCTTGGCACGCGGGCTCCGCTCGGCCGATAGCTGCGACGCCATGCTCAACGACTGACGAGCGCGCGGGTCCCCGCAGACCGCCCCCCTCCGGGGTCATGAATGGGGCACGCGCGGGCTGGTAGCCGACCGTTACTTGGGCGGACCAGTATCCTGGCGGCGGGGCGGGATCCACGCTGCAGCCCTGCCGGCTCCCGCGCATCGTCCAAAGCATCGTGCGTCGGCGGAACAAGGCAGTTGGCAGTCCTGCCCTCTCAGGCTGTTGCCGTTCGTACGGCTTAGAGGTCGTCTCATTTGGTGAGTCTGCGATAGCAGATGAGGGTGCAGGCGATGCTGGTGAAGGCCAGGAAGTGGTCGGCTGAGCGTTCGTAGCGGCGGTGGAGCCGGCGGCATCCGGCGAGCCAGGCCATGGTCCGTTCGATCTTCCAGCGATGCTGTCCCAGGCGTGCGGATGACTCGATGCCCCTGCGGGCGATGCGGTGGGCGATGCCTCGTTGCCGTAACCATCGTCGCAGGTGAGCGTAGTCGTAGGCTTTGTCCGCGTAGAGTTTTGCGGGCTTGCGCCGACGCGGTCCGCGGCGGGAGCGGATCGGCGGTATGCCGCGGATCAGGGGAATCAGGGCCTGGCTGTTATGCGTGTTCGCTCCTGAGATCCCGATGGCGATGGGCAGACCGGAGCCTTCGGTGATCAAGTGGATCTTCGACCCGTTCTTGCCCCGGTCGACAGGATTCGGGCCTGTCAGGTCCCCCCTTTCAGGGCCCGCATGTTCACCGAGTCGATCGCGCATCGGCTCCAGTCCAGCTCGCCGCGTGAGCCGAGCTCGTCGAGCACCAGGCGGTGCAGCTTCGCCCACACCCGGGCCTTCGTCCACTCTGTGAACCGGCGATGCGCAGTCGCTCCTGACGGCCCGAACGACGGAGCCGGCAACTGCTGCCACGTGCACCCCGACGTCGCCACGAACACGATGGCCGCCAGCACTTCCCGATCCCCGTGCCGTCGCCGGCCACCGCCTTGCGGCCTGGTCGGTGCAGGCGGTACCACCCGCTGGAACAGGGCCCACAACTCATCCGGCACCAGCCGCTCAACGATCCCCACGCCCGCAGACTACCGAACCAGCCAATTGAGATGACTTCTTAAGCTGCCGCCAGTCGTCCGCGGGCGTGGTGGACGTGGACGCGGACGTATGGGGCTGATGCCCAGCCGTTTGCCAATGGCTGGGCATGCTCCCCCGTGAGCAGCAGCGCCGTCAGGTCGGCCCAGACCTCGTTCATGCGGGATGTGTTCGACGGCCAGGGAACGCGGCTACGTTTCGGTTGCGCGGGTGACGTGGTCCCGGACGGGACCTACCTGAACGTCCGAGCCGCCAGATGCGGCGACATAGTGATCAGCGAAGCCCACTTCCGCACAGAGAACTGGGAAGATCACGGCTGACTCCCAGCGGCCGAACCACCTTGCGCCGGTGGCACGACTTCCGGAACCTCGACCACGCGCTCCAGGCGTAGTCAGGGTGTGATGGCGGGCCGGGGTTCCTCGCCGGCCGATAGGGAACCCCGGCCGCCATCTTCCGGGAGGGTCGGGTCAGCCCTCCCAGCTCGCGGTGAAGGGGCGCGAGTCGAAGAAGTACTCCCGCGACCAGCGGATCCTTCCGTCCTCGATGCCGAACATCGCCATCATGTCGATGGAGAGCAGGACGTCACCCTCCCTGTCCATGATGCTGTCGGTCCTGTGAACCATGACGACGTCGGTGTCCGCTTCGATGTGATGCACATCCACACGGAAGCGTTCCGCTCCCATCACCTCGCGACCGCGCTGCAGGTTCTTCAGCAGTGCGTCCAGGCTCTCGACCGGGTGGTTGATGCTGCTGACGGACTGCCAACTGATGTCGGGGTGTGCCAGTCGCTTGAACATGGCGACGGCGTCGTCGTAGGTCGGTCCGAAATTGGTGCAGAAATCTCGAACGACTTCCAGAGGTGTTGCGTTATTCATGTATCACCTTCACGTGTAATTATTATCCGGCAGCGACAACTTGACGAGTCAAGAATATTCCTGAATCGGTCGACCACACCGGATACTGCATGCGGAACTTCTGTTTTTCCGGATCCTAGTTCCGGCCGCTTCTCCGCAATTCAGCCGCGACTAGCGCAGGAGCCCCCGGATCACGGTATCCGCGAGGGAATTGGTCAACCGTTCCCATTCGACGGTCGACGGGTCTTCCGATTTACGGATGTGACGTTGCAACTGCTGTTGGCTCAGGATCACCGCTGGCCCCGTCAGAGCGCTGAGGAAAACGTCCATCGTAATTTTCGGCATCCGTCCTGCGGCCATGAGCCGGTTCGCCAACGGCTCGACTCCGGCCAGGAACCTGGAAGTATAGGCGCTATACAGATAGTCCAGACGATCCGAGTCGAAAACCGACTCGTCTGAGATGATTCGGTTCAGGTGGGGTCTGTTCGCCGCGATGACATAGAACTCCCGCACGAAGGCCTGAAATTTCTCGGCGTCGTCCATGTCGCGTTCCAGAATTGCCTCGAGTCTTTCAAAGGGTTCTGCGAGTGCGTTGTCCATCACGGCGCGCCAGAAGTTGTCCTTCGAGCCGAATCGGTCATGGATGAAATTATGGCTGACCGCCAATCGCTTGGCTAGTTCGCGCACTGAAGCCCCTGAGTAGCCGAGCTCGGCGAATGCCTCTAGTCCTTGCCAGAGGATTTCGGCGTCGGTGAGTTCGATCTGGGGTGGCCTTGTCCGCGGGGCTCGCTCCTGCATGCGGCGACTGCCGTCGCTCTCTACCATCGAAACCTCACCTAATTGCGGAGCCCTGCCGTTCTGGTGCCGACGCCGTCCGGGACTGGCTGGAACCTGGGCAAGCCTGCGTCGGGTATGAAAACGACCTTGGCTCTAAAGGTTAGCTTCGGACTTCGCACGGCGGCCCCTTCGGCCGCCCGCGGTCGCGGTCAGAGCTGGAGCAGCTTCTGCAGCCAGCGAAGGCGTGCCGCGCGGGCGGCCATGCCCAGAGCGGACTGGGGCGCGAATTCGTCGAAACCGTGGAACGCGCCGGGCCAGACGTGGAGTTCCGCGGTGCCGCCGGCCTGCCAGATGCGGGAGGCGTACGTGACGACTTCATCGCGAAGGGTCTCGGCGGAACCGACGTCGAGGAACGCCGGGGGCAGTCCGGAGAGGTCCTCCGCACGGGCCGGTGCGGCATACCCGGGTACGTCCGGGCCTCCGCGCTTGTCCCCGAGCAGGGCGGTCCAGCCGGTCTCGTTGGATGTGCGGTCCCACACGCCCAGGCCGGCCATCTGGTGGGCGGACGGAGTGTCGTTGCGGTCGTCGAGCATGGGGCACACGAGGAGCTGCCCTATGGGCTGTGGGCCCTTGCGGTCCCGCAGGAGCAGTGCGAGCGCTGCCGTCAGGCCGCCGCCCGCGCTCGGGCCTGTGATGACGATGCGCTCGGCGTCGCCGCCGATTTCCTGGGCGTGCTGGGCCGTCCACAGCAGACCGGCGTACACGTCTTCGATCGGTGCGGGGTGCGGGTGCTCGGGCGCCAGCCGGTACTCCACCGAGACCACGATGGCATCCAGCTCGAGCGCCAAGTCCAGGGCGTTGGCGAAGCCTCCTCTGTTGTCGCCCATGATCATGCCGCCGCCGTGGGTGAAGTACAGCACAGGAGAGGGGCGGGTGCGTCCAGTGCTGGCGGGTCGGCCGATCAGCAGGGATATATCGGGCGCGCCTTGCGGGCCACGCACTTGGCGCTCTTCGATCTCGAAGAGTCCGTTGCGGCTCAGTTCCTCGTCGGTGGGCCGGGGGAATACCCCGTCACGGCGCATTTCGGCGAGGACGTCGCGCGTGATGGAAGCGGGAACGGTCTTGCTCACGACAGCCAGGGTGGCGGCGAGCTCGGGATCGAAGGGCGGTGGAGGTGCAATGGACATGGGTCCTCTTCAGGTAGCGGGCGCTTCGGCGGGGCACCCTGGTTTTTAGGCGTCCGGCGGATTACCTGCCGACTCAGATGTCGGTCGGGAAGTCACCGGGCAGCACTTCCGTGCCGAAACGCACCATGAGTTCCGGGGTGTGCGGCACGGTGCTTGCCGCCGGGTCCGGAGGGGTGACGCCGGGGACGGCCTTCTCGGTGTTCTCGAAGAGAAGTTCCTCGATTCCTCCCGGAAGGAACATGAAGATCATCTTCGTGGAATGCACACCCTTGTTGACGAAGCGATGCCGCGTGCTGCGCGGGACGTAGTAGAAACTGCCGGGGCCTGCGGTGATCGTCTGGTCCCCGTTCAGGAACTCGAGTTCACCCGAGATGATGTAGAAGGCTTCGTCGTGCTGGTGGTGCAGGTGCGGATATGCACCTGCCCCCGGGGGAACGGTGGCTTCCACAAAGGTGAGCGCGCCGTTGGTCTCCTGCGCGCCGGCCTTGAGCGTGTACGTGTCCCCGCTTACCCACCGGGTGTCCCCTTCACCCGGCGGCACAAAGATGCCGTTTCTGCGCGTGTAACGGGGATCGTCGTCGCCCGGGACGAATATGCTCATTGACGCTTCCTCTATCAGTCCATGCTTTTCCGACGCCCGAAAGGGTGATCCCCAAGAAAGGGTGATCACCACTCGCGAAGCGCGATCTGACAGCCGTCAGACTAGCATCTGACAGCCGTCAGGCAAGCGGGGCCCCTCGACCTTCGCCTCGGAACTGGGGGCCCGGGTGCAGGCTGTCCCGCTACCGCAGGTGCACTTGCGAATGCCACAGACCATGATCTTTCTGCTCCGACGAACCATGCGGCGCCTCCTCTTCCATCACGTGCCTCCTCGCAGATCGGGGTCCATGGAGGGGGGACCCGATCTGCGAGGTCGGTAGCCGAATGCGCGCTACCGGGCGCGCCGGCGCGGGGGCGGCGGTGTCACACGGCAGTCGGCAACGTTCGGCCGCGATGGTGGGTCGTCACGGTCTGCGGTGACGCCAGCGCCTGCGACCGGCACCGCCCTGTTGGGCGCTGCTCGACCGCACGGCCAGCAGGTGACGTGATCGATGTCCCGGGGAGCGGTGCGAAATTGTGCGTCTCTCGCCTCTGAGCTGCAGGAGAAGTGACTTGACCCGTTTCGACAAACCTCCGCGATCGCAGGAGCCCTGACTCTGGGCCATCGCTGGGCAGCGCTGTAGAGCTTCGCGGGGTTCGATTGCCGTCCCCCGTCCCTCGATCCCGTCGAGGGGTAGCCACTGACTCTCCTGACAGCTGTCAGCTGGTAGCCTGACAGCTGTCAGAGCGCGGGCCCCTGAAGCCATCCGACGGCGCTTGAGCCGTCCCTCGATAGCCGACCGGTCGCCTACGGCGGCTCGCGCCAACCCTCATGAGATCGACGTAATCGGAGAAGACGTGTTCAGTAAGCCGAAGATGTTCAAGCTGGCACCCCCGGCCCTGCTGGCGGCAGCTGCAGCCGTTGTCGCCGTGGCGGGCCCGGCATTCGCTGACCTTCCTGGCGCAGGTGACGGATGGCATCCGACGACCTTCTCGGGCGGGCAGGTCCAGAGCAGGTCCACCGAAGGCGAGGCGCGCGACAGTCTGAGCAACATCCTCCATGCGTGGCGCGGCGCGGACAACGACACCATCTGGGTCTCACTGAACAACGGGCCCGCATACGCGCTGCCGGCGACGGCTGGGTCGCCCGACCACGCGCAGACCCAGGCCGCCCCGACGGTGATCTGGACCGCCGACGGGGGTCGCGGCAATTTCCGGATCTTCCATACCGGCACAGACGGCCACGTCTACCAGCACCGCATACAGCTCAACGCGAGCTACCAGCTGCCGGCCACTCTGCCGTACGCGACGCAGGTCCCCAACGACGCCCGCACGAACACCAATCAGCCGGTGGCGGCCGCGGCGCTTCCGGGCAACTCCTACATGCTTGCCTGGAACAGCCAGACCTCGGACGACATCTACACGATGTACTACGACGCCGCCAAGACGACGTTCTACCCTGCCCAGGCGGTTCCGAACGCCCGGAGTCAGGACGCGCCGTCACTCGCCGCCCAGGTGGATGACGGTAACGATCCCGCCCCGTGGAACCAGGTCGTGCTCGCCTTCGAGGGGACCGACTACAACATGTACATGGCGCGCCAGCAGTACGGGACCTCCACCTGGACGAACCCGAAGAAGGTCGGGCCCTACACGACTTTCACCCCGTCTGTTGCGCTCACCGACAACGGCTACGGCGCGATTACCTACCGCGATTATGACGGCACCATCGGCAACTACCAGATCAACCGGCACGGTGATGTCACGGGCAGCTCCAAGGACTCGAGCTACGGCTTCACGAACAGCTCCCCGCTGGCCGTGAGCAGCGGTCCCCTGGTCTACAACATCATCACCGGCGCCGGCGGTGGCACCAACGGAGTGGTGTGGAAGCAGGCCGCCGACTTCCGCGGCCAGCCCACGCCCCCGGCTCCTCAGTGGTGACACCGGACACAGCTCCGGGCCCGGAACGTCGGCACCGCCCGACGACAAGCACTCTGGCTCTGGCCACCCGCCCATGCAGGGACGGCACCTGAGACTGCAGCCTCCACCGCGGGCCACCGGCGAGCCGTCCTGATTTTTACGGCCGCCGTGTCCGGCTGACGCAAGGTCCCTGGCTGCCGCGCGCTCCCTCCGGTCCTGACACCGAGACCTCTCGGTGTCAGGACCGGTCTCGTACTCAGGTGAGGCGCGGGCTGCCGACAGCGCACGAGGGGCTCTTGGTTCCGGCAACGGACCAACGATGCGGGCCTGCCCTCCTCCAGCCATTGCCGCCATTCACACCACACGATGACGCAGAAACGAGCTCACATGAGACATTTTCGACCATTGGCCGCTTTGTTGTCCGGCCTACTCCTGTCCGGCGCACTGCCGGCGCTTGCCGCAAGCACGGCGGCGGCCGCCCCTGCGAAGGCCGCCACGGCGACGGCCGGCCCCGGAGCCGACGGACCGGACCTCTCCGGCGCCAACCGTTCCACCGCGCCTCCAGGCATGCCGGACTGGTCACGTGTGGGATACCGGGGCGGCGCGCCGTTGCCCGGCGACGGAGAGGTGACAGGCGATGCCTCGTGCCGTATCACTCCGGGACAGATGTCCTCCAAATACGGAGTGACCGCGGACGATGGGGCCGATGACACCAGCGGCCTGCAGAAGGCGATCGACGACATCAAGAGCGTGTGTTCACCGTCGGCCAGCTACGACCGGCTCTCGCTGATCGAGCTGCCGTCCGGGCGCCTCGACCTGACCCGCCAGGTCTACGTTGACGCCAGCTTCCTGGTCGTGCGCGGGCAGGGGTCCGGTGACGGCGGTACCAAGCTGGTGTTCCGGCCCGACGTCAACACCCGCTACGACACTCTGGTCAACGGCCGCTGGGACCAGGACAGCATGAAGGCCGGCAGCGGCAGCGACGTCGGCACCGGCGGCTGGATGTGGCCCGGGCGCGGCATGTTCCGGGTGCAGACCCGGGACGTCGCCGACCGGTACAAGGACGACTGGGCGGCGGCCCCGGCCAACCGCAAGGACATCTTCGAAGGCTCGGTCAACCAGCACTGGGCTTCCGGCATCAAGGTGGCCGCGACGGCCGACGACCCGGGATACTCCGCCCGACAGGGAAGCACGACCGTCCAACTGGTTTCGACCGCTGCCATGTCGAAGTTCACACCCGGCGGCTACGTCTGGGTGGGCGCGGCCAACAGCGTCAAGTTCTACGCGCAGCAGGACGTCTCCGACCGGAGCATGATGGAAGACCTCCACATGCGCCAGCAGATGTTCCGGGTCCTCGACGTCGACGCCGATGCGAAGACGATCCGGCTCGACCGTCCGCTGGAGTGGGACCTGCCCGTGGATTCCACCTCGGACGGCTCAGAGGCGCTGGGTGACAAGCCGTACGCCAGCAAGGTCACCCCCCTGAAAATTGTCGAAGGTGTGGGGTTCGAGAACTTCGCGTTCACCCAGGACATGGACGGCCTGCCCAAACTGGGCGGCGGCACCTACCAGCTGACCCCTGACCAGGCCGTCCACAACTACGGAAACATGGCACCCGAGTATGCGATGCACGGCATCGTGTACAAGTGGGCCGCCAACAGCTGGGCGCGCGGGCTCAAGGCGACGATGACCGGTTCGCACCCGATTGTCACGGAGAACGCCCTCAACCTGCAGATCGAGCGCAACAGCTTCGACGGCGCGTGGAACAAGGGCAAGGGCGGCAACGGCTACCTGCGCGGCAGCCGCGTGTGGAATTCGCTGTGGGCCTACAACCTCAGCCGTAATCTTCGCCACTTCACCTTCCAGTGGTCGGCCAGTGGCAATGTCGCCTTCCGTAACGACCTCGACTCCGACCTGAACCTGCACGGTGGCTGGGAACACAACAACCTGTTCGAGCAGAACACCGTCCGAGTCCCGTACGAGCACCGCTCCGCCAGCTGCGAAGCCAACTGCGGCGGTGAAGGCGGCGAGATCGACGAGGGCACCTGGTACCCCATCTGGTGGGCGGCCGGCCCCAAGGCGGTCAAGTGGTCCGGCTCCTCGGGCCCGCAGAACGTCTTCTACAACAACACACTCATCAAGCAAGCCACTCCCGGTGGGCCGTTCGAACCGTACACGCCGTACTCGAACGGCAGCACCGGCAATCAGGCTGGCACCGCCTACCAGTTCGGCTCCAACGACAACGCTCCGCAGCAATTCGAGGCACTTGCCCAGGGCGGTCAGGCAATCCCCGACTGGACCGGTCGCGAGACTTTGGACTACACGGGCCAGGGAGTCGCAACGGTCGACGTAGGCAAGCGGTCGTCTCTGTTCCTGAGCAACACCGGCGGTGAACTCGACCCCCGCACCGGAATCGACCGTGCCATCGTCAACTGGAACATGCAGGGCGCACAGACGTCCACGGAGTATGGGCAGTACAATAAATACAGAGATCTGGATGCGCTAATGACGGATGAGTCACCTCGAGACGCTCGCGTAATACTCATTCAAGAAGCCGGGGCCGTTCCAGAAAACAGGAGGATCGAACACATACGAGACCTCCCTCAGCGCGTCTGGCGACACCCGAGCGGCACGTATCCCCCCATCCGGGAGTACCGTTTTAGAGGCAGTGAATCTCGGACGGACGGATATATTTACTGGCTGCAAACGAACTCCAACTCCGACATAGGCAACATCGGTCGGGTCAACCTCGCCATCGCCAGCCGAACGGAGGTCGCTCCGGAGGATATTCATGTCATTGATGCAGCGGACAGGTATTCCCGGCCTGCGCTCGGTGTCACCGTCGGCGGCGTCGCCTACTTCACAATTCATGCGCGTGCGTCCAACGGCGGCCAAGACGCTCCCCAATTGCTGAGCAACATCAGATACGCGATGGAACATACGGGCCCCGGTGGCGATGAGTCACGCCCTTGGATCGCCGCCGGCGACTACAACCGCGACCCGGACAATCTGATGGTCGATCTCCCTTCGAACACGTACCGCATGGGTGTCACAGCGGCTCCGACACATCCCACCAGTGGTCCAACCACACCCCACGTTCTCGATTACGCGGTCACTCCCGTAACCGACGGTGTCCAAATCGCCGGATCTGCACGGCTTGACGACTACACCTTCTCGGACCACTATCCCGTCTGGCACTACCTCACAGACCTGCCGGAAGATGCCCCGCCGCCGTCGACCGTGCCACCGCTTCCCCACAACAACATCGTTGTGATGAGCGCCCACACCGTGAACGTGGCAGGATTCGCCAGCGCCGACAGCAACGTGATCGGTGACGTGCCGTTCGACTACAAGAACCCCGGCTCGAACTTGAAGTTCGAACTAAAGGAGTCCTCCGAACATCCCGGCTACCTCAACCTGCTCTCCAAGGACCCGAAGTACTACAACCACTATCTGGGACAAGAAGGCGGCAAACCTGACGGGAAGATAGTGCTCTGGAAAACCCCGGCGCTCGATCAGCTCTGGAAGCCGCACTACCAAGGTGACGGCACCTGGAACCTGGAGAACTACCAGACCAAGCAGTACCTCACGGCGGACAACAAGGGTGGCGCGCTCCTCGCCCACGACGCCGTAGATCAGGCCGCCAATCAGCGCTGGTTCCTTCGGGACGCCGACGAGGCAAGCACTCGCAACGAGGTGCTGCTGAGGTCGAAGGACGGGCAACCTTGGATCCTCAACGCCTGGAGCGACGCCATCAACGGGGTCCCGGTGGTTCTGGACGAGGACGACGATGCGCCCGAGGAGCGGTTCACCACGATCCCTGCGGGGCGGTCCGGGTCGGACGAATGCTTCTACCTGGCCAACGCAGGGCGCTACATGACATCGTCGAGCAGCGCAGAAGTTCCTGTAAATGGCAGTCAGGTATCGATGAGTGAATTCGTCCCCAACGCCGACAGCTACCTATGGTGCTTGCAGCCCGGCCAGTACGGGTTCGCGGTGCGTAACCACACAGGCCACGATGAAAGCGACCACCCCTTGTACCTCACGGGTGCCGCCTTGCATGGACAGGTGACGGTCAGGGACCGTCCGGATTACGCTGCGGACGTATGGGACTTCAGTCCCGTCACCGAATGATCAACACTGCCCGACGAGCTCCGCACCCGGTCCGATAAGCACCAGGCCAAAATTGGGCACGACCGCCGCGCGCAGCAACCGCGGCGGCCGGGTTTCATCGGGCGCCGCGGTTCAGGCGGCAACCCTCGTTCGGCCTCGACCTTCAGTGACGGCCCGTCGATACCCCTCGGCGGGCCGTTCGCCGTGTCCGCGACTCCCGCGCCCCGGCCCCCGCGCGGCCGACCGCCTGGCCCGCGGACGAGCCCGTCCTCGCCCTCACCAGGAGGCTCGGCCTGCGCGGCGCCCCCGCCGCCACACCCGTGTGGCTGACCCCGCCGCGGCCCGCGTCCTGGCCGCCCTCAGCAACGCGCTGGCGGCCGAACACCGCCGCCGCTCCCCCCGCCAGGTCGGCCAACGCCGCCGCCTAGAACGTCCGGCGCGGTTACTAGTGCTCTGACCGCGTAGGTTCGCCGGGATGGGTCAGGCTGCGATTGCCCGTGCTCGTCCGCCCCAGCGGATGCCTTTCTCGCTGCGGATGCGGGCTCGTTCTCGGCGTTGGGCGGCGAGGACGTCGGGGTGGCGGGCGTTGGTGTTGCGCCAGCGCAGGTAGGCGTGCGGGGCCCTGGTCTGGACCGTGTGGTTGGGGTGGTTCGAGTTGGCCAGGGTGAACTGCCGAAGCGGTCCGAAGTGGGCCTCGATGGGGTTGGCCCACGAGGCGTAGGTCGGGGTGAAGCACAGCTCGACCTTGTGCTTGCTCGCCCAACGGCGGATCTTCGTGCCGGTGTGGGCGGACAGGTTGTCCAAGATGATGTAAATCGGGGCGCCGTCGGGCCGGGCCGCGTGGATCGACTTCAGCGCGGCGAGGGTGTTGGCGGCGCCCTTCTTGCGCCGGTTGACGCCCCACAAAGTGTCGTCGCCGACGGAGTAGCAGCCGCGGAAGTAGGTGACGCCGTGGGTGCGGTGGTAGGTCGCCGGCAACCGGTCGGGTTTGCCTTGTTGGGCCCAGCAGGAGCCGGCGGTGGGCCGGATTCCGAGGGGGCCGAACTCGTCGAAAGCGAAGACCCGATCGGGGAAGCGGCCTGTGACGTGCTCGATCCGGTCGAGTTTGGCCTCACGGTCGGGGTCGGGTGATTCCTTCCAGGTCTTGGTGCGCTGGAAGGTGATGCCACGACGCCGGAGAAGGCACCGTAAAGCTTCGCGGCCGATCGGTATGACGCGGCCATGGACGCGGTGCAGGTAGGCGGCGAGTTTGCGGATGGACCAGCGGGTGAAGGGCTGGCCGAGTGTGGTGGGGCGGGTGGTGGCCGTCTGGATGACGAAGTCCTCATCGTCAGCGTTGAGCAGGCGGGGACGGCCTCCCGCCCAGCGAGGGTCCAGGCAGGCCAAGCCGATCTCGTTGAACCGGTGGATCACCTCTCGCACCGTGTCCTCGTCGGCCTGGACCAGCTGGGCGATCACCGGGACCCGGTTCCCACCGGCCGAGGCCAGCAGCATCATCGCCCGTCGGTAACGCACCGAGCTGGTGCTGCCCCGGCGGACGATCTGCTGCAGCTTCTGCCCTTCTTGGTCGGTCAGTCTGCGCACCCGCACAGGCTCGGCCACCACACCTCCCGGCAGTCGAAAACACGTCGCCGCCCATCCAACCGCCCCGAGCCCCGACACCGCGAACCTATGCGGTCACAGCACTAGACATCAGCGGGACGGCTGCGCTCACACCGGGTCGTCGATCGCGCTCACTGGGTACGGGTGCCGGCCCGGCGGCTCGTCGATGGCTGTTGACGACGTAGAGTCGGCAGTTGTAGCGCGCCAGCGTCGCGGGCAATTCGAGAGGCTCACCGGTGACGCGGTGCGTCACCGTGCCCGTACGCAAGCCGGTGTCGCACTCGGCAATGCCGCCGCGTTCTACCGGTGTGCAGGCCCAGCGTGCTCGGCCAGTGGCGTCGGGGCTTGAACCGCAGCCTGGCCGAACGCGCCGACGTCCTGCTCGACCTGGTGCCGCGCGACGGCCACCTGCCCGACTTCCTGCTCCGGCCCGCCGCGGGAGACCTCGCCACCGCTGTCGATCTGGTCGGGGGCGCCCCCCTGCCGACCGTCTCGCCGCCGACCTGCGCGTCCTGCCGGGCCTCGGCCGGAAGGGCGGGCCCAGCCGCTGGACGGAGGATGATCATGCGGTTTGCCGTCCCCAGCCCGTGCTAATGGGCCCCGGCGCGTGCTGGTGTGCACGGACGATGGTGGAGTCGACCGAGACGACCCAATCCAGATCTTCCGCCGCGCTAACGTGGGCGAGTAGGGCACAAAAACGCGTTTCCGCGTGTCATCGGTCGCCCACATCGGCACCCGACCGTAAGCGGCTCGAACTGCACCGCCAGCTCGCGCTCCCGTGGGTCGGTCCCGCCGTCTTCAGGAGACCGCGACGACGCCCACCGCCGCCGAGCCGGTCTCGGCGCGCAGGAGGACGTCGTAGAGGTACCGGTCGCCGGCCCGCGGTGACAGAACCGCCCGGGCCCCGGTCGGCAAGGCGCGGGACACGGTCTTGTGTCGCTCCCCCGGCGCCGACCCGCTGACCGCCACGAGCCGCACCGAGGTCCTGCCGATGTTCTCGAACGTCACGGAACGGGTCCTGGGGCAGGGCCCGTCGTGCTCAGCCGTGCAGTGGAAGCGGACGTCGCCTAGGCCCACTAGTCCGCAGGAGACGTCGGTGGCGAAGGTGAAGTGGGAGGAGCAGACGGCCCCCACCCGCAGTACCTGCGCGGGCGCCTCGACAGTCGTGTCACCAGTGCGTGGCGTACCCGCGCAGGAGACGGCAGAGACACCGAGGGCGGCGGTAACGAGTACTGCGGGCAGGAGTGCTTTGCGCACCTGTGGCTCCAGAAATGGTGCAATCGGTGAGTCGGCCTCACCGGGTTGCCGGGACCGTTCGCCGGCGGGGGTCGGGTGGGGGCAGGACCGCGGTCCCACACGCGGGTGGGGCCCGGGCCGTGGCTCACGGGCCCCACCCTCAGCTCCCCGTACGGGCGCTGACGACCGGCTCAGTGGCCGTGGTGGTTGTGCGCGGGGCGCTGCTTGGCGATGACGTCGTTCGCGTAGACCAGCGCGGTGCGGTGGTTGTACTGGATCGTGTACATCTTCTTGGCGCCGAAGACGACCTTGCCGTCGGCCTTGAAGTAGTCGTCGGTCAGGGCCGGGGCCGCGGTGGCGACGTAGGCCTGGCCGGACGGGATGGAGTACATGCTCAGCGGGGCCTGGGTGGAGGCGCCGTAGCCGGCCGGGTACTCCGCGGCGTCCGGGTAGCTGGAGCCGTAGACCTTCACCGGCGGGGTGTCGGTGGTCTTGCCGCTCTTGACGATGGTCACGCCGTGGGCGGGGACGGTGTTCTGGCCCTTCGGGTTGTGGAACCACACCTTGCTGCCGCTGAACCAGATTGCGGTCCAGGGGCCCTTGTTGTCGGCGACCACGAACTGCTGGCCGGCCTGGATGGTGTTGCCCCAGTCGTTGATCCGGTCGGTGCCGTTGCCACCGGGGTGGATCGCCGGGTCCCCGAAGAGGGGCGCGGTGGCGCTGGGGGCGGTGCGCACGAACAGGGAGTTCGACGGCTGCGTCACCTTGGTGCACTCGGGGGTGGCGCCGGTCGGGTCGTCGGACGGGCAGATCTCGACGGTCTGCTTGTTGTGCTTGAACCCGGGGGCGATGGTGACCACCGAGCCGACGTCGCCGACCTTGTGCGTGCCCTCGGTGGGCGCGCCGAGGAGGGCCATGAAGTGCTCCCAGTTCCAGGACGGGCCCGGGTCCCAGTGCATGCCGGACACGGTCGCCGACGACGGGCCGACAACGTTGTCGTGGCCCACGATGTGCTGCCGGTCCAGCGGGATGCCGAAGCGCTCGGCCAGGTACTTCACCAGCTCCGCGGTCGCCTCGTACTGCGCCTCGGTGTACCAGTCGGCGCCGTGCGCGGCGAAGCCCTCGTGCTCGATGCCGATGGAGTGCATGTTGGTGGAGTAGTTGCCCGCGTGGAAGGCGATGTCCTTGGTGGGCATCATCTGCGTCACGGCGCCGTCCGAGGACCGCATCACGTAGTGCGAGGCGGCCGAGCTGCCCGGGGTCTGGAAGGTCGCGATCGCGGACTCGTACGAGCCCTCGATGTCGTGGATGACGATCGAGTCGATCCGGATCCCGTTGCCGGGACGGCTGGAGACCTGACCGTTGCTCGACGCCGCCGGCACGAAGGTGCAGTCCACGGTCGCCGGGCACTCGGTGTCCGCGGTCGCCGCGACCTTCAGACGCAGCTTGGCCAACTGGCTCGTGGCGGGCTTGACCTGGGGTATGGCGGCGAGGGTGACCCGCTGTCCGTCCGCGGTGGTGCGGTGGGCGCCCTGGGTCAGGGTGGCAAAGACGCGGTTGGCGAAGGCCTTGGCGCCCTGCTGCTGCGTGGACTGGCTGTAGCGGGCGACCGCCCCGTACCAGTCGCCGGGCTCGCCGGAGGGCAAACCGCCGGTGGCCTTCTGGTACGACGCGAGGAGCGCCGCGCCGCCGCGGATGTTGGCGGCCGGGTTGCTGCGCAGTTCCTGCGTGGACAGGCCGGTGAGCTTCGCCGCGGCCTGCAGGGTGTGCTGCGCCGGGTCGGCGACGAAGGACGCGATGTCGCTGCGGCCGGACGCTCCGGCGGCGCCGCCGGCCACCATCTCGGTGGTGACGTCGGTGAGGTGCATCGGGCCGTAGCCGCCCGCGGCGCTGTGTCCGCCGGCGTGCCCGTCCCAGGCGGACTCCTGGTACGCCACGGCCAGCAGTACCTGCTCGGGTACGTGGTACTCCTCGGCCGCCGCGGCGAAGTCGCGCTGCCGGGCGGTGTCCGCCGGCGCGGAGCCGGTGGCCTGTGCCGTCAGCGGCACGGCCACCGAACCCGCGACCACCAGCGCGCCGGCCGCGGCCAGCAGGCCGGGCCGGCGCCGTTTGGCATGCCGGCGGGTGGGTGTCTCTGAAGTCATGAACGATCCCAAATCTTGAACGAACGAGGCCAGTTCTTCTGGCAGTCGGCAGATGTGACGTGCCATCGGCCCATGGAAGGCCCACATATTCCACCCACAAGGGGAACCGGGAGGAATGGGAGGACACAGTCCGCATCTGCGGGTGTCGCCCGGTGCATCGCAGTCGCACGACGCGCCGGTGCGGTACCGCTCCTACGGTGGAGGCTCACGAAGATCCCTCTGCTTGTCCGGATGCACATGTGGACGCGGAGGCTCTTCACCTCCGCGATCTGACAGCCGTCAGACTAGCATCTGACAGCTGTCAGGGAAGCGGGGGGCCTCGCTCGCACTACATCCGGGAGATCGCCCTACGGCGCGAGGTGAACACTCCGTGGACGCGAGAACGCCGGAAGGAAGTCGAGGGTCCCCGGCCATCCTGACAGGTGTCAGATGATAGTCTGACGGCTGTCAGGGCACGCGGGCTGTGGTGCCTCGCCATGCCCGGATCATGGGCGATTAACCCCTTGGCGCCTTCTTCTGAACGCGAGAGGCGCATCTCCTGACTCGCGCCGCAGCCACCTCAATGGCGAGGGGTTGAGTGCGTCACACAGTGCAGCGCTGCATTCACTGACGGTCGGCTGCCGTGCGACGGGTCGTACCACTTACAAGAACGAACGGAAGCTTCATGTCATCAGAACTGAGCAGGCGGAACATCCTGGGTATGGCCGGCGCCGGAGCGGCTGCGGTCGCCGTGGCGAGCACCGGCATCCTCAGGGGCGGCGTCTTCCAGGATGAGGCTCAGGCAGCCGAAGGACTCGGAGGTGTCCAAGAGCCCACGTTCACCACGCTGGCACCTTTCCGGGACCCGCTGCGCGTCCCGCCGACGCTACGCCCCAAGAGCCACGGGATCACGGAGATCGACATGGTCGAGTCCCAGGTCCGGCTGCACTCCCAGATGCCTGCCACCCGGCTGTGGACATACGCCGGCCACTTCCCCGGCCCGACCCTGGAGGTCCGCAGCGGGGAGCGCGTCCGCATCGCCTGGAACAACAAGCTCAAGGGCCGCATACCTATCAAAGCCGTGTGGGTAAGCCCTGAGGGCCCCGGCCCCGGAACGCTGCCCTACAACCGTCCCGGCTCCGAGGGCGCGCCCCCGCGCCCCGAGATCGAGCGGCTCACCGCCTGGACCACCGTCCACGTGCACGGCGGCCACCAGAACGCGCTGAGCGACGGCGCCGCGGAGTTCGGAGTCACGGCCGGGAACGGCCAGTTGGGCGAGTACGCCAATGACCAGGCGGCGACCCACCTCTTCTACCACGACCACGCCATGTCGGTGACCTCGCTCAACGTACAGTCGGGCCTGGTCGGCAACTACTTGGTGCGCGACGCGGAGGAGGACCGGCTGGGCCTGCCGCGCGGCGAGTACGAGATCCCGCTGACCATCCAGGAGGTGAACTTCGACACCGACGCCCAGGGCCGGCTCACCGGCCAGGTCCTCGCCAAGCGGATCGTGGGCGGCGGCGCGATGCCGATGCCGGGCACCATCCCGCCCGCCCTGGGGAGCCTGGCCCCGTTCACCATGGTCAACGGCGTGGTGTGGCCGTACCTGGACGTCCAGGCCCGCGCCTACCGCTTCCGCCTGGTCAACATCTCCGGTGCCCGCGTCTACCGCCTGGTCGTCGTCGACGCGGAGACCGGCAAGGTCGTACGCGGCGCGATGAAGCTCATCGGCACCGACATGGGGCTGCTCGGCAAGCCGCAGACCATCGACGAGGCGATCTCCCTCTCGCCCGCGGAACGCGCCGACGTCGTCGTCGACTTCGCGGCCTTCCCCGGCAAGAAGCTCAAGCTCGTCAACACCATCCCGGGCCAGACCCCCGGAGTGGCCCTGCCCGACTTCCTCATCCCGTTCCCCGACGTCATGCAGTTCCGCGTCGAGAAGAAGCGCCGCGCGCTGCACCCGCTGCCGGCAACGTTGTCGAAGTCGTTCCGCAGGCTCACCCTCGCCGATGTGCCCAAGGACGCCACCGAGCGGTTCGTCCTGCTGAGCTTCGACAAGACCGGCGCCATGCCCCAGATCTGGGAGATGGAGCAGGTCCCGTCCGGCACGGCAGCCGGCACCGGCATCGTCACCGTCGACATGCCCGGCGGCACCGTCACGCTGCGCCGCACGGGAACCATGTTCGAGGACACCACCACCTTCTTCGCCGCCTCCGGCACCTGGGAGAAGTGGCACTTCATCAGCGCCGCCCCCGAGGGCGTGCCCATCTACCACCCCATGCACATCCACCTGATGAACTTCCAGGTCGTCGACCGGCGGGCCGTCGACGCCTCCGGCCTGGACTTCGCCACGGCGCAGACCAAGAAGCCCATCACCCTGGGAGCGCCGGTCCCGGTCGCCCCCGAGGAGTCCGGCTGGAAGGACACCATCACCGTCAACGCCAACACCCTGGTCACCGTGGCGGGACGTCTCGCCGACCAGACCGGCAAGGTGATGTACCACTGCCACATCCTCGACCACGAGGACGAGGGCATGATGCGGCCCTTCGTCGTCATGCCGTCGCCAGTCCACGACATCCACCGGATGCTGATGGACATGGGCCGAGGCATGGACGCGCACGACATGAAGCACATGAAGAGCGGCATGAAGATGTAGCCCGCCGCCGTGTGGGCGCAGGCGCTGTCCACACGATCAAGGTCTCTGGCGCGCGGACCCGCACTGGACTGGCGCTATTGAGGCCACGACCGGATGGTGGATGGGTCGTCGTACCACCGGGACCAGGAGGAGACGCTCTATATCCTCCTCGGGAACGGGAGTTCCTGACGGCGGCCACGTCTTCACCGTGGTCGCAAACACCTTCATCCCCATTCCCGCGGGAGCACTTCCGCAGGTGACAAACAAGGCCAGCCACGCCGCGCGGATGATCTCCATCTTCACGACTTCCGGCCTGGAACGGATCACCGTCGTCTGACTATCCCGCCAAGCCCCGAAGAGGCGCACCGGCGTAGACCGACGCAGATCTGCTCGCACGGTTCGACGCCATGACCGGGCTGGGGAAGTCGCTCCTGCCCGAGCCTTCCTGCACTCGGTACCGCCTCTCGGCCCGATCCGGAGTGGGCAAACCAGGGCCCGAGGTGATCGTCAGGTATGGGGACATCCGCCGGCGGGCCGGCGCCGACATGGTCATGGCCCGGATTCGGGCGCGTGACCGTCATCGCATACAGGAGAACCAAGCATGCTCGAAGGATTCGAACACAGGCAGGCTGAGGTGAACGGCACTCGGCTGCACTACGTCATCGGGGGTGAGGGCGAGCCGCTCGTCCTGATGGACGGGTGGCCGCGCACCGTCCATGCCCTGCGTGGGATCCTCCGCCCGCTGGCGAAGCGCTTTCGCGTCATCGCCGTGGACTACCGGGGGCAGGGCGAGTCGGACAAGCCTGCCGGCGGTTACGACAAGAAGAACATGGCCAAGGACGTGTACGAGCTGGTGCGCGGCCTGGGCTACGTGCGAGTCAACATCGCAGGTGGAGACATCGGGGCGATGGTGGCGTATAGCTTCGCCGCGAACTATCCGCACGCCACCAAAAAGCTCGCGCTCTGGGAGGGAGGACCCTTCTCCCAGTTCTTCCTCGATATCATCAGTCCCTTCCCCTCCCCGGAGGAGCCCAACGCCTGGTGGTATCCACTGAGTCAGGTCGACGGCCTGCCCGTCAAGCTCCTCGCGGGCCGCTTCCGGCACGTCATCGACTGGACCACCGACCATCTGGCACTCCACCCGGAGCGAATCAGCGAGGAGAGCCGGGCCCTGTATGCCGCGGCGTACGACGCACCCGAAGCGGTCGCGGCGGCTTTTGGCGTGTACCGGACCTTCCACCAGGACCTGGCCGACAATAACTCCTACCCACCGCTGACCATGCCGGTCCTGGGAATCGGCGGCCGGCACGTCGCCGTGGTGCAGGCGATGATGCAAGGCAAGGCCACCGACATCCGGTACGCCACTATCGCGGACAGCGGCCACTACATCGCGGAGGAGCAGCCGGAGGCGCTCACCGCCGAACTGGAAAAGTTCTTCGGCTGACGACCACCCACCCGGCAGGCCGGCCCCGCGGCATCACGCGGGGCCGGCCTGCGGAGGCCGCCGAGCCGTTCGCCGGGGGCCGCGACGACCATCGCTGGCAGCGCGGGACCCGCTGGCGCCGGCAGAGAATGGGCCGCCAGGCTCCGCTCGCCCTCGCCCACTTGGGGTGCGGGCGCATTTAACGCACAGCTCGCTTGGGACTTTACCCCGCACGGGCGTCGATGGAGGGCCTCGCCCCCGCGCTGTCCACGACATCAAGGCAGCCCGCAAACAAGGCCGACCAGTCCCGGAACCGCAAGAATCGCGGCTCCTCTGACGGCCGGCGCCGAAGTTCGGACCAATCGACTACTGCGAACGGCAGGCGGTCGAGTGCGGCATAACTCGTCTGTGTGGCCGCGCGATGCGACAAGCTCGCAGTTCGCTACGAGGCGACCGTACTGGTCGCGACCATCGACGAGTGCCTGTGGCCCAGCGGCTCAAGATGCGAAGCACGCCCCGCATGCGTTGTCGTTCACCATGTCGGTCGCCGCCTCGCGCACTCATGCCGGGGCATGGAACGCCACACTCAACCCGACGGATGCGAAAAGCGGCAGGTCGGAGCGGCTGTCTCCGATGCCCCCGCACGAACGGAAGGCCAGCCCCAGCTCTCGTGCCTGTGTGAGGGCAAATTTTCGTACTGGTCGAAGTGATGGGCGACCAGGCCCGTGAATTGGCCGTCGGCAGCTCCAGCCGAGGTCTGCTGACGCATGGAAGCCCGGTCAGTCCGGTAGCTGACATCCAGGTCAGTACCTCGAGAGTCTCAGCCACCGGCATCACCCCCAACACCGCCCAGCTGGCTACGCCGCAACCACACGCAGCGGGCATTGGCCCTAGGGGGCGGCTGGGAAGTCGGTAGACGCTCCCAACTCGGCCCACGTAGCTAGATCATCGGCCAGTTGGCGCTGCCCCTGTTCCACCAGGCGCCGGGCGTCGGTACCCAGGACCAGGTGGACCGGCGGATTGTCACTGTCCACGACCGTGAGGAGTGCACGAGCGGCCGCCGCGGGGTCGCCGATCTGGTTACCGCTTTTGGCCTGTCGTGCGGCGCGGATGGGGTCGAACAGCGCGTCGTAGTCAGGGGTGGTGCGCGGGGCACGGATCATCGAGCGGCCGGCCCAGTCTGTGCGGAAAGATCCCAAAGCGAGGGACGTGACATGAACGTTGAAGGCGGCTACCTCCTGCGCCAGTGAGGCGGCGATTCCTTCCATCGCGAATTTGCTGGCACCGTAGAAGGCCACGCCGGGCAACGCCGTCAGCCCGGCCATGGATGACACCGTCACGATGTGGCCGCCGCGTCGCTTGCGCATCCACGGCAGTACCGCCTTGATAGCGGCCACGCTACCGAACACGTTCACGTCGAACTGGCGCCGCAAGTCGTCCATGCCGGACTCTTCGACGGTTCCCTCGAAGCCGTATCCCGCGTTACTGATCAGCACGTCGACCGGGCCTACAAACCGTTCCGCGTCATCTACCACCTTCTTGACGGCGTCGTCATCGGTGACGTCGAGCAGCCTGCCGAACGCGCGGCCCGGAGCGAGCGCCTCGAACTCCTCGACCTGACCAGGCCTACGGACGGTACCGACGACACGGTTGCCAGCCTGTAGCGCCCCCTCGGCGAAGGCGCGCCCCATGCCGCTGCTGACACCGGTGATGAGAAACGTTTTGGGCACAGTGATCTCCGGTAGGACGTGGAGGGTGACGCGATGACGCGGCGCGGCACCTCACTCACGGTGCTGCCGGCCACGCTCCCGCGCTACTTTGCAGACGCTCCAAATTAGTCGACCGGTCTATTATGTCACACGGGTCGGTCACCCAGGTAAAGGGCGGGCGGCTTGATGCGCCTGCCATCCTGGAGGTCACACGGGCCGGGCTGGCCGCAAGGCGAGCCCCGAGGTGGGTCTGCGCGCGTGGCAGCACGTCGGCTGGTGCCCGCACCCGCGCGGGGCGGGCACCAGCCGTTTGGCTATCGCAGGATGTAAGCCCGGGTGATGGTCTGCTTCACGCGGTTGCCAGCGTTGTCAACGGCGCTGGCGCGGAGATCGGCGTAGCCGCCGGCATGGCCGCCGCCAGGCACGGTCACGGTCCAGGTGCCGGATGCCGCGCGCTTCGTCGTCGCCTTCTGCCAGGTCCTGCCGTTGTCGTAGGACACCTCCACGCGCGCCGAACGAACCCTGGTCGTGGCCGGCGCCCCGGGCTGGGACCGGACCGTGACCTTGCCCGTGAGGGCCGTCCCCGCGGGGGTGGCGTTGTGCCCGTCCAGCGGCAGGACGAACCCGAGGTCGAACATGCTCAGCGGGGTGCGTACAGCGTCGTCGGTGTGGCCGGTGGTGAAGGTCCACTCCGACGTCACCTTCGGGGACAGGACGGACCGACGTGATGCGGTCGACACCAGTCGGTAGGTGCCAGTCTCCGCGGGCACGGCGAAGTCGGCCACGCCCGGTGCGTCACTGGAGTCCACGAGCGTGCCCTGACGGAACAGCCGGGTGGTGCCGTGCTGCAGGATCTCGGGGTCCTGGGCTGCGAGGTTGGTGTGGTGCGGGTCGATGTCGTTGAACATCGGTATGCCGGTGACCAGCCGGTCACCCTGGCGGTACGCCACCAGCACCGGCTTGCCATCCTGAGAACTGCGCAGCGGATACGGCAGCCGCGGGGCGAAGGGTGCAGTGCCCCAAGCGGTAGAGGCGATCTGGCCCTGGTGGAAGGTGGCAGGGGCGGTCATCTCGGGGGCGGTGAGCGACCAGTCCTTGGTCACGCCTTGGTCCATCATGCGGGTCCAGGAGACTTCTGGTGTGAAGTACTCCACGCGGGTCTGCGGCTGTACGAGCGACTGCTCCACGGAACCGGACAGTCCCGTGGCGGGGTCTGTGAACTCCATTATCTGATCGTTGACGTGCCGGGTGCCTACCGCCGGATTGCGGTAGGTGGAGTTGACGCGGGCGAGCCGGGACTTCTCGAAGTGCCATGCCTGACCGGACGGCAGGCCGGAGCCGACCGCGTCGAACAAGCCGTACAGGCTGGGGCTTGCCGGGCGTCCGACGACGTGTACCTGCGTCGACCCGTCGGCGAGCCGGGCTCGCAGGCCCTGGATGTCCTCGGGCCGGATGAGGTGCAGTGCCGGCAGGGCGACGGGTTCCTCGAAGTAGTCGTAGGTGACCACCAGCCGCGCGCCCTTGGCCTTCAACCCGGCGAGCAGCGCCGCCCACTGTGCCTGGGTGGGAGGGTCGGCAGGGTCGGTGTAGAGGTCGTCGGGCGCGATCAGGACCACCTTGCCGGACACGTCGCCGACCTGGTCGGGATCGGTCTGCTCGTGGATGTCGACCAGTTGGGCCGTGACGTCGCCCTGGTAACCCGCAGAGTCGAAGCTGCGCGCGTAGCGGACCTCGTACGGATCCGCGCCCGACGTGGTGACCCGGTTCTGCGGGGGAGCCCAGGCGGCGCTGTAGGAGTAGGTGACCCCGGGGATGTCCTCGGGAGAGAACACGAACTGGCGCTCGAAGTTGCTGTTCACCGCGAGATCGTTCCTGCCGTCGGTGCCGTCGACCACCGAACGCAAGGTGACGTAGGCGGAGAACACCTCGGGGCGCGATGCCGGGTCGTCGAGCGAGACTGTGGTGGGCTTCGCCTTGCGAAGGTCGACGGTGAGCGTGCGGTCGCCGGTGACTTGGAGGCCGTCCAGGGCGAAGTCCGTCGCCGACCATCCGAGGTCCTCGGGCAGGATGCCGATGCCGAGCAGCCGGTACGTGCCCTCGGGTACCTCGGCCTGGACGCCGAGGCCGTCGTCCGTGGCGGTGGGGAAGTAGAACGTGCCCGTGGTGTCGTTCTGCAGGGCCGCCAGCGTGTCGTCGCCGCCCAGCGCAGTGCCGGAACGGTCGAGCGCCTTCACAGTCACGGTGTGGGTGTGCTCCGCCACCTGGGCGGCGACCGGGGTCACGAGCCGGGTCTGCCCCGCGGTGGCGACCAGTCGGCCCTCGTAGGACCCGGTCGAGTCCGGACCGGCCGTGACGCGGATCGTCGTGCCGGCGGTCGAATGGGCGGGCACGGTCAGGGTGGCGTCAGCGGAGAAGAGCCCGGCCGGGGCGGGCGCGCCACCGGTGGTGGTGACGGACAGAGCCAGCTGCAAAGTGACTGTGAAGTCACCGTCGTTGGCGTATCGGACCTCCGCAGTGGCGGGCAGGGCAGGGTCGTGCGGCCAGGGCAGCCGGCCGAAGCCTGCGGCGGGCGTCAGCGCGCGGACGGTCTGGGTGGTCGCCCGATCCACGTCGAGGCGACCGGCGCCGTTGCTGAAGACGTCGATCCCCTCGAGGACCTTGGCCGATCCGGTGAGCGCGGCCTTGACCTGCGCGCCGGTCCAGTCGGGGTGTTCACCGGCAAGGATGGCGGCGGCCCCCGCGACGTGCGGGGTGGCCATCGACGTGCCCGAGAGCGTCACATACTGTGCGTCGCCCGGATCCTGCGGGAACGCGCCGGGCGCACGGGCGGCGGTGATGTCCTCGCCGGGCGCGGAAATCTCCGGCTTCAGCCCGAAGTCGCCGGCACGCGGGCCCCGGCTGGAGAACGAACTCAGGGTGTCCTGTTTGGTGGTGCTGGCCACGGTCAACGCGGCATCGGCGGTGCCGGGCGCCGAGACCGTGCCCGTACCCCCTTCGTTGCCGGCCGCGACCACGAACAGCGTCCCCGAGGCGGTCGACAGTTCGTTGATCTTGGTCGACAGCAGGTCGGTGCCGTCGCTGGGCCCGCTGCCCAGGCTCATGTTGACGACCTTCGCGCCCTGCTGGACGGCCCATTCCATGCCGGCCAGGATGGAGGAATCCCAGCCGCGTCCGTTGTCGTCCAGGACCTTGCCGTTCAGCAGCCGCACGCCGGGGGCGACACCCCGGTACCGGCCGCCGGAAGCGGCGCCGCTGCCGGTGATCGTGGACGCCACATGGGTGCCGTGGCCCGCGTGGTCGTCGGCGTCCGCCGCCTCACTGAAGTTCTCGGACGCTTCGACCTTTCCGGCAAGATCGGGGTGGGTGGAGGAAATGCCGGTGTCCAGGACCGCGACCTTCACACCCTGACCGGTGTTGCCCCGCTCCCAGGCGGCTGGCGCCCCGACCAGGGGCACGCTCTTGTCCAGCGTGGAGTTCACGGCACCGTCGAGCCAGATCTTCGTACCGGCGGCCGGACGGACGCGCTGTCCGTGCGCCGAACCACCGTTCTCACCCGTCAAGGTCCTCCACAAGTCCGCCGCGTGCGTCTTGTCGGTGCTCAGCGCCCGCATGCCGAGGCGGGGCAGCGTCTGCGTCGTCTTCGCCGTCGACGGCACCGCCGGTTTCGGGGCGGCGCCCGGCTTACCCGTGACGATCACACGTATACGGTCGGTGTGCCGGTCGTCGAGTTCCTGGGCAACCAGCGCGGTGATGTCGAACAGTTCCCGGTCGACCTGGCCGCGCGTCAGCGCGCCCCAGGCGTCATTTGGGACGACGTACTGATGGCCGTTCTGGGTGAAACGGACGAACGCCGCCTGACGCGGGTGCTCACCGGTCGTGGTGCCGGTCACCTGAACGGAGCCGCCGGACTGCCGGTAAGAAACCTTGTCACCTGTGATCAATGTGACGGAGCCGGTGGGCGCGGCCGCAGCCGGCGCCTGCCCGGTGGCCGGGACGGCTGTGGTCGCGCGCGCGGGAACCGCGACCAGCGTTGCCGCGGTCCCCACTCCCAGGAGCAGCGCCGCTGCTTTTTGATGACTCATGGTGCCTTCCTGCCGCTGACAGACGAAGTCGGTGAACGTCCCGCTGCCGGCGAGAGCAGTGGGATCCACGAACTCCGGTCACACCGGCGAAGGACGCCGAACACCACTGTGGATCACGCTTTTAAGGAAGTTGTGAGGACCGCGCACCGCTTAGCACGGCGTCGCGGTCCGCCCTCTGCGCACGTTCGAGACAGCGTTGTGCGCACAGGGGTCACGAGACTGCGGTCGGACGATACAGACGACATCGGTGCGGCGGCAGATGCCGTCCCGGCACCAGGTGGTGCACCCGCCGTTGGGCGCCTGTGTGACGGTGACGCCCTTCAGCGGGCGTTCTCGGCGGCCTGTTCAATCAAGCGTGCGACCGCTTCCGGCTGGGAAACGGAGACGGCGTGGGAGGCGTCGACCTCGACGGTGTGGGCCTGGGCACGTTCGGACATGAAGCGCTGTGCGGCCGGGGGGATGTTGCGGTCCGCGGTGGCGACCAGGCTCCAGGAGGGGATCGCCCGCCACGCGGCCGCGATGGCTTCCTCCTCCAGGGCCACCGCGGCGATGGGGCGCTGGGTGGCCGCCATCAGGTCAGTCACGTCCTGCGGCACGTCGGCGGCGAACTGGTCATGGAAGGCCTCGCCCTTTATGTACAGGTCGGTGCCGGCCCCGGCGTTGGTCAGGGGGAAGGGCACCTCGCCGTCGGTCAGGGGGAACGGCAGCGCGTCGAGGTTTGGGCCGAGGGTGCTCCCTGGGTACTTGTTCGACAGCTCCAGGGCGCTCTCGCCCTTGTCGGGGATGAACGCGGCGACGTACACCAGCGCCTTGACCTTGGTCTCTCCGGCGGCCGCTTCGCTGATCACGGCGCCGCCGTACGAGTGCCCCGCCAGGACCACGGGGCCTTCCACGCCCTTGATCACGCTCGCGACGTAAGCGGCGTCACCGGCCAAACTCCGCAGTGGGTTGGCGGCCGCGACAACCGGATATCCGGCCTGCTTCAAGTGCGTGATGACGCCGTTCCAACTGGAGGAGTCCGCGAACGCGCCGTGCACCAGCACGACGGTGGGCTTGGTCTGAGCGGGGCGCGGGGTCGCATTGGCGTTCATGTGAGGCCCTTCCTGACGGACATGATGAGAGGGGTTCGGCTGCCGCGCCATCGGGCACTGCAGGCATAAGAAACATAGCCTGCAATTAACTTGTGC
Organism: Streptomyces sp. PA03-5A; assembly: GCF_033792725.1. Taxonomy (NCBI): domain Bacteria; kingdom Bacillati; phylum Actinomycetota; class Actinomycetes; order Kitasatosporales; family Streptomycetaceae; genus Streptomyces; species Streptomyces sp. PA03-5A. The sequence goes on from NZ_JARAVL010000020.1 coordinate 27,424, forward strand.
ACAACTCTCTCGTGCGCTTGCTTCGCTCGGGATGCTGAGCGCAGGGCGTCCACCGGCTCCATCCGCGTCTGCCACGCCTGGGTTAGGTTCCCTTCGGGGGAAGTACCGGGCGAGCTCGACAGCGTCGGCCTCAACGCCACGGCGCAGCCCATCCCGGTCCCGCGCACTTGGCCAGCGCCTCCAACACCCGCCGAGCTCGGAACGCACGTCATACGGATGAGTTGCACGGTTCCTCCGCCATCCGCCTCGGGTGGTGTGAGCCACCAGCGGTTGCGGGTGCCCCGACGGCGCTGTCGACAAGACCACGCCGAAAAGTGCGAGTGCGTTGTCAGGGGGCGACCAGCCTGGCCTGACGTCGCCGTCGTATAGAGCAGCGACGGCCTGGCAAGCCGCGAGTGCTTGAGGGAGCGGACCCATCGTGACGTGCCGATATGAGGAAGTTGTCAGGGTGAGAGAAGCGCCTCACGCCTTCCTGGACAGCGGCTGCGCTCGTTTAGGGTCGGCGGCGTGTGCGCACATATTCTGATCGCCGAGGACGACCCCATGCAGGCCGAGTTGATACGCCGCCTGCTGTTGCAGGAGGGCCACACCCCCGTCGTGGTCCACGACGGACGCGCCGCGATCGACGAGGCGAAGGGCCGCAGACCCGACCTGGTCGTCCTGGACCTGATGCTGCCAAAGATGGACGGGCTCGACGTGTGCCGGTTGCTGCGTCAGGACGGGGACATCCCCGTCCTCATGCTCACTGCCCGCTCCACCGAGGACGACCTGCTGCTCGGCCTGGAATTGGGTGCGGACGACTACATGACCAAGCCGTACAGCCCCCGGGAGTTGCTGGCACGCATCCGCACAGTGCTGCGCCGCACCCTCCGCTCCGCCGAGGAGAGCCCCGTGCTCCGGGTGGGCGGTATCACCGTCAACCGGGCCCGGCACGAGGTCACCTGCGACGAGGTACTGGTCCCCTGCACCCCCGGGGAATTCGACATCCTCCACGCCATGGCCGCGGAACCCGACCGGGTCTTCTCGCGCCGTCAGCTGCTGCAGCTCACCCAAGGCCACGCCACCACCGAACGGGCCGTCGACGTCCACATCATGAACCTGCGCAAGAAGATCGAGCCGGACCCGCGCAGACCCGTGCGACTGCTGACGGTCTTCGGCATCGGCTACAAGCTCACCGCGCGGACGTCGTGACGGCCAGTCCCCGCATACCCTGGCGCAAGAGCCTGCTGGTTCGGCTCCTGCTCACCTCTGTCGCCATCGCCGTCGTCTCCGTGGGTGCCACCGCGTGGCTGGCCGTCCAGATCACCACCCGGGCCATCCAGGAGGACCGCGGGCAGGTGCTCTCCGATGACACCGACGTCCTGCGGCAGCTCAGCGGCTACGCCGCGACGCACGCCGGATGGGATGGCGTCCACTCCTCGGTGGACACGCTCTCCCGAGCCGTGGGACGGCGCGTCGCCCTGACGACCGAGGGCGGACGCGTCATCGCCGACTCGGCCGCCCCGGGCACGCCTCTGCCCGCCCGCGCCTCGGCCACCGTCGACCCGCTGACCACCGATACGTACACCGAACGAGGGGCCCAGCTCGCCGGAATCGACCCGCGGGCGGCTGGACCCTTCCGGCTCCCCGCGACCGAGCGGACACAGCTGAAGGCGGCCGCTAAGAGGCGACTGTCCTGCATGCACCGGAATTTCGTCGAAGGCCGGCTTCGCCAACTGCCCAGCGGCCGCACGATGGCCATCGCTGACGAAGGACAGCTGCCCGTGTCGGCTGATTGCTTCGACGAGGCGTACGACCGCCCTTCTGCCACCGAGCAGCAGGCGCTGGACGAACTCACCACTCTTGCCAGGCCCTGCCCCGTCGACGGGCGCCACTACCTGTCGATCAAGTCAGCCGACCTGGTTCCCGGCGCGGAGCCGGTGGAAGCGATGCGCCGATTCGGCATCGACCAGCAGACACAGAACTGCGTGGAGACCGCGCGTCGCACACAGCTGGACCCGTACGTCGCCCCCAGGGCCAGACTCTTCCTGGGAAGCCTGGACCAGAGGTCCGAGGGGTTCAACCTGTCCCCCACGAACAAGGCCAAGATTCTCGGCGTGACGGGGCTGGTGCTGGCCGTCACCGTCGCCACGACCACCATGGTGGCGATCCGTCTCGTCCGCCCGCTGCGTGCCCTGACAGTCGCAGCCCAGCAGCCCGTGGGGCAGCATGCGCGTGTTGCCGTCACCACCAAGGACGAGACCGGGTACCTGGCGGCCGCGTTCAACGACCTCACCGCGCGCCGCGAGCAACTGGAGACCCAGCGTAAGGCCATGGTCAGCGACATCGCCCATGAGTTGCGGACCCCGCTGACGAACATCCGCGGCTGGCTGGAGGTCACCCGGGACGGTCTGCTGGATCCCGATCCGGAGCTCCTCGCCGCCCTGCACGACGAGGCGCTGCTCCTGCAGCGCATCATCGACGATCTGAGCGATCTCGCCGCGGCTGACGCCGGGACCCTGAAACTGCGCCGCGAACCGCTCCCTGTGGACGAACTCGTCGCCCAGACGGTCGCGGCCCACAGCGCACGCGCGGAGAGTTCGGGCATCCGTCTGCACGCGCAGGTGGCGGCCGGCCTCTGGCTGGACGCCGACCCGGTCAGGCTGCGCCAAGTGCTGGGGAACCTCGTCTCCAACGCTCTTCGCTACACGCCCGCCGGAGGTAGTGTCACACTCACCGCCCGGCACGCCGGCGATCTGGCCGCCATCTCCGTGGAGGACACCGGTAGCGGTATCGCGGCCGAGGACCTGCCCTACGTCTTCGAACGCTTCTGGCGAGCGGACCCGTCGCGCAGCAAACAGACTGGCGGCAGCGGACTGGGCTTGTCGATCGTGCGCCAGCTCGTCGAGGCCCACGACGGGACCATCAGCGCCAACAGCACGCCCAGCAATGGGGCGGCATTCCTCATCTGGCTACCGCGCACCGGCAATCCGACAGCTGCTCGGCGGGGTGAGGCTGACGGCGCCGCTGAGCCGGGGTCCCACCAGGTACAGGCCGCCGGGGACGGTCAGCGCAGAACCTGCAGACGGTCGGTCCAGAGCTGCTGAGGGCAGTAGCCGACGCATATGCCGATGACGACGCCTACAACAGCTAAGCCGTGTCCGATGAATCGAGTGACGCGTCATCCCGCTTGGTGTGGAACGCGCTGATCTTGTCGATTCGCGGTAGGGGTCGACGAGGCCGGCGCGGTATTTGGGGACACGGAGCATCCGCTCGGGCCGGTCGGCTCGTGCGTAGCGTTTGATGGTGTTCAGGGCCAGCTGCAGCCGGCGGGCGCATTCGAGGAAGCCCACGCCCTGGTCGAGCAGGTCGTGGATCTGGTGCCAGCGTTGAAGGGTGGTTTGGGCGCGTGGCCCGTCGTAGATGGGTGTGTCCAGTACGGTGGCCCAGCAGCTGCTGTGCGCCTTCACCTCGCTGAGGGCGGCTTCGCACAGGTTGTGCCACAGATGCCACCTGTCGGCGACCTGCACCGCGTCGGGCAGGGCGCGGCGGATGGCCTCGGCATAGGTCGTGGAGCCGTCACGACACACGACTTCGACGCCCGGGTGCTCGCGCAGCCACGCTTCGAGCGTGCCAGCCGTGCGGTCCGGCAGAACGTCGATCCGCCAGACCCTGCACGTCGTCGCCGGCGTCGCCCTGGTCGGCACCCCGGGATGTTCGTGGCAGCCGTTGCTTACGTCATCGTCACTCCATCCCACGTACCGGTAAACGGACTACGCGTCACGGCGAGGGCTCCAGGCGCCTTTCGCGGCGCAGGATCCGGTCGGTGAGTAGCGTCGGGCGGGGCGGTACAGAGGGAACCGTCGCCACATCAGTTCCGGCACAGGGGCGGTGACCTGTGCGTCCAGCGTCGTTCGATGCGTGGTGCGGGAGACACTCAGTACGCGGCGCTGTCGCTGCGCAGGAGGGCTTCTCCGAGGGGACTGAGCGCATGCAGGACGGCACTGCCGGTACGGGTGGTGGTGAGCAGGCCAGCATTGCGCAAAACGGTGGCGTGCTGGCTCGCTGACGGCAGGGAGACACATGCGCGTTCAGCAATGGTCGTGGTGTTGGCGGGCTGACGTACGGCGGCAAGTACCGCCGCGCGGGTACGGCCCAGGAGGGGACCTAGCGTGTCCGCGCTCCGGGTAGCTGCTTCTCCGGCATGCATGGGGTAGATCAGCACGGTGGGATCCTCGGGCCGGTACATCAGCGCCGGACCTCCGAAGTACGAGGGCACCAGTATCAGGCCCCGTCCGCACAGGGGTACCTCGACGTCGTTCAGGCCGGACCAGGGGATATGCAGGAACGGCGGCTCCCAGCGCCAGCGATCCCCGAGGGTGGCAAGCAGGCCGTCGATGCCGCCGCGTAGGAGAGTCTCTGCCCGCAGCGCTCGGTCGGCGGCGCCATGGGCTTGGATCTGCGGCCACACGTCGACCAGGCAGGAGTCGAAGTAGCGCCTTAGATCCCTGGCCAGACCCTGACGCGCATGGGATGTGCCCTCCGCCAGATCCCGCAGCCGACGTTGAGTACGCACGGCAGCGGGCAGTTGGTCGATGTCCGCTGCCAGTTGCTCAGCGGGCGTCTGCGCAGCCAGGTCAACACCGGTAACGAGATCGTCGGCCAGCGGCAACAGGAAGTCGGGAAGAAACCCTTCGCGCGGGACCAGGTCGAGAAGGATCCCAGCCCGCGCTGCGGCACGGGTGCGATGACGCCGATGCCACTGGGCCAAACCCGGCCGAATGCGTTGGACGCCGACTGGTCCGATCCGCAGACGCCGGACGCTGAACGCGGTCTCCTCCAGCGCCCGGGGCGCGGTGACAGTGAGGTTGCGCAGGTCTGCCGCGGTGAACTCTAAGCGCATCATGCCGACCGATCCTGGCCTGGACCTGGGTCTTTTGACCAGACCTGAAAGGCATGGCTCCTTGATCCGTCGCACAACAGACTCTCTGTCGGCAGCCTGCACAGAGCCGGTCGCCCCCGGGGCCCAGCCCCCGGGCCCCGTTTTGGAGGAACCTCGCGCGCCCGCCACCCAGGGGTGGGGCAGACAAGGATGGGACATGCGAACGATACGACGGGCAAAGCTGGCAGCACTGGCAGTCGGCGTGCTCGCCCTGCCGGCCGCGCTGGTGGCCGGAACCGCGGGAACCGCGTCCGCGAACGCCTCCTGCGGCAAGACCGGTCCGAACCTCGACACCACCATCGTCAGCATGACGGCCGGCGTCTCCGCGAACATGCGCAGCGGCTCCAGCACCGGCTGCGGCGTCAAGGGCTGGGCCGACAACAGGGACAGCCTGGACTACTACTGCTACACCTGGGACCCGAACTGGGAGAGCTGGACCTACCTGTACAACCGGCACGACGGGACCTACGGATGGGTGAAGGACTCCCTCCTGCCGAACAACGGCTCCACCAAGGGCTGCGGCTTCTGACCCCGGCCACCCGTCGACTTTCCCCCTAGAAAGCAAGGGGAACAAGCGGGGTACACAGGCCATGCGCCGTGGCAGTTCTCCTGATGCCTGGCAACCACCGCCCGAGCGGCCCTGCATCTGCACGTTGTACAGGGCACCACATCCGCCTGTACCAGCCCAGGCCGCCTGGAGGGCCACTTCGGTTGGGACCACCCTGGGCCCGAGCACTACGTAGCGTGTCGAGCAGCGCCGGCGGGACGCTCGCCGGCGCTGTCTCCGTGACCCGCGGTTCCGCAGGGGAACGATGCTCATCGTGGATGGCATCTGGATGCCCGGACCCGTAACCACGCTGTCGCCTCGCCCTCAATGGGCCTGACGTGGATCGATGGCCGTTCCGACGGAGCATTCCAGCGGTCATTTCCCTGGCCGACCGATGATCTAGCTACCGGTGCGAACGCTCCCCCGAAGCTGGTGCTGCGGAAGGTGACGTTTCTGGGAGGCGACGGCTTCCCCGTCGTGTACTGGCGCACGATGGGTGAACCCGGACGCGATCTGCCGCCGCCCCGCGCCGGGGCCGCGCACCACACCCGCGGACGACGCGCTCCCGGGCGGCGAGGGGAAGGGCCCGCGGCTGCTCGTACGGTTCGCTGCTGATCACCCGGGAGGTGGTGCGGCTCCGCCCAAGGTGGAGGTGGGCGAAGCCGCGTCCCGTTTCTACCTCGTTCACGACGGTGTCAATCGCGCTGGTTCACAGGCTGGCCATGACCCGAGCGGCGGCTTTGTCGCTGGCGTGCCCTTCCAGGGCGGCCCACTCGGCGACGTCGAAGGGCCAGCGCGTGTCGGCATAGGCGATGACGACGTGGCGGCCGTCCTGCCGGACGGTGTGCTGCCGGTCGCCTGGCTCGGTCCCGGCGGCCACGACCGCCGCAGCCGAAGAAGCGTTGCGGCACTTCAGGCGGGTCTTGGGCATGGTCAGCGCTCCTGCGTTCGCTGGTCGACACGGCGGCCGATGCTGTGCGGGAGCTTAATCCGGAGGGTGATCGACCTCTTCCGGTAAGCCGCATTCGGCGCAAAATCGCTGTCACCGGCCCGGAGTAGCAGGCCGCGCGGCGAACTGCCCCGGCTTGCACGCTGTCGGTATGCGCGCGATCTGGACCGGCTACGTGAGCTTTGGCCTGGTCACCATCCCGGTCCATCTCTACTCCGCGACCGAGGAGCACGGCACAGGGTTCCACCAGGTCCACGCGAGCGACGGCGCCCGCATCAGGCACCGCAGGGTCTGTGAGCGCGAAGATGTGGAGGTTCCGCAGTCCGAGATCGCGCGTGGCTGGGAGCGGCCTGACGGCCGCACCGTCGTGCTCCTCGATGAGGACCTTGACGCGCTCCCCCTTCCGACGAAGCGCACCGTCGACGTCCTCGGCTTCGTCGACGAGCGCGACGTCGATCCGCTGCTCTATGCCAAGCCCTACTGGATCGGGGCCTCCGGCGAGCAGGGACAGCGACCGTATGCCCTCCTGGTGGAAGCGCTCGCCCGGCACGGAACGGTCGCCGTCGCCAAGGTCACCTTGCGCACCCGGGAGCGGCTGGCGGTACTGAGGCCACGACGGGGCATGCTCGTGCTGCACACGCTGCTGTGGCCGCAGGAGATCCGCGAGCCGGACGACCTCTCCAGCCCCGCGCCGGTGACCGAGCGGGAGCTGGAGCTCGCCGAGCTGCTAATGGACCAGCTCACCGGAGTCGACATCGCCGAACTCCACGACGAGTACGCAGCGGCGCTCGAGCAACTGCTGGCCGCGAAGATGACCGGAGCCGGGCTGGAGGAACCCGAAGAGCCGACGCCTGCCGTAGATCTGATGGCGGCGCTTGAAGCCAGCATCCGCGCTACGGAAAAGCGCTGAAGCAGGCCGAACTGCCGCGTGTCTGGCGGGCGATCCGTGTTGTCGGCCATGCGGCGGGCACGTCCTCTTGCCGATTCAACGGCGGCGCGAGGTATGACAACGCCAGCTGCAGCCTGTCTCACACGCTCGGAAAACCGGCCGACCACCAGCAACGCTCAATCGTTACGGCCATCGACCAGTGCGATGCGGGGATTGTTGCCCTTGTGGGACGGGCATGGCTTTCCAGCAGGTGACACGACGGGTCTGAGGGGGGCGCCGTGGCTCGCAAGAAGTCCTTGACCGCTCAGCTGTTGCAGGCCTACCAGGAAGCGAAGAAGGCCAAGGCCGCCGAGGAAAAGCGCCTGCAGCAGCAGGAGGCTCGCCGGGCCCGGGCCGCGGAGCAGGAGCGCCTGCGCAAGGAGCGGGAAGCGGCCAAGCAGGAGCGGGAGCAGGCGCAGCGGTGGGTGGCGGCGCAGCGGGAGAAGAAGCAGCAGGAGGCGGAGCGTAAGCGGAAGGTGGAGCAGGTCGAGCGGGATCTGGCGCGTCGGCAGGCGGCGCAGGAGAAGGAGGCCGAGCAGAAGGAGAAGGAGCGGGCGCGACGCGTGCAGCAGGCGGCTCGGCTGGCCAAACTGGAGGGGGTCGAGCAGTTGAAGGCCGAGGCGGTGGAGCGGACCGGCGAGGTGCAGGCGCGCGAGGCGGCGCTGAGCAGGGTGCTTGTGGACCGCTCCCCCGACCTGCGTGATCACCGTGGGGCGGTGGAGCGGGCGTTGGCTGGCGGGGCGACGGCGTTCGTGGAAGCAGTGGAGGGCGTGCTGGCCGGGTGCGGGTATCCGGCAGGGCTGCGCCAGGCGTGGCGGCTGGCGTATGCGCCAGAGTCACGTGAGTTGATGGTGGATGTGGACCTGCCCGGGCAGGACGTGATCCCGTCCGCGGTCGGCTACCGGTACAAGGCGGCCGATCCGCCGGCTGTGGTTCCGCAGCCGCGGAAGGAAGCCGAGGCCAAGGAGCTGTACAAGCAGCTCGTCGCCCGCCTCGCGCTCCGCGCCGTGGACGAGGTCCTCGCCGTGACCCCGCCCTCCGTGGTGGCCTCGGTGGCATTCAATGGGCACGTGCAGGCCAAAGACCGGGCCACCGGAAAAAGCGTGCGCCCGTGCCTGGTCAGCGTCCGCACCGAACGCAGCACCTTCGACGAACTCGTCCTGGACGAGCCCGAACTCGACCCGGTGCTGTGCCTGCGCCACCTGAACGCGATCGTCTCCCAACACCCCTACGACCTCGAACCCGTCCGGCCCGTCGTCACCTTCGACCTGAGTAAGTACACGTTCATCGACGAGATCGACATCGTCGCCGGTCTCGACAGCCGCCCCGACCTGGTCGCCCTCGACCCCACCGAGTTCGAGCACCTGGTACGCCGCCTGTTCGAGGCCATCGGGCTCAAAGCCTGGGTCACCCAGGCCTCCCGCGACGACGGCATCGACGCGGTCGCCACCAACGAAGACCCCATCATCGGCGGCCTGTGCATCATCCAGGCCAAACGCTACAAGAACGTCGTCCCCGCCGAAGCCGTCCGCGCCCTGGCCGGCGTCATGCACGACAAAGCAGCCGCCAAAGGCATCCTCGTCACCACCTCCTGGTTCGGCACCGCCAGCAAAGACTTCGCCCAACGCACCGGCCGCATGGAACTCATCGACGGCCGCGGCCTCAAAGCCCTCCTCAAAGAACACCTGGACATCGACGCCCTCATCGGCCTCCCCAAACTCCCCGCGGGCTGGCACCCCCAAGACCTCCGCTGAGGCCCTCGCGCGCGGCATACCGGCAGGCGATCAGGACTCAGCCCGCAGCGGTGACCAGGTCGTCGGTTGGCCAGGGGTGTGACGCCGGTGGGTTTCCGTCGGGGTGTTCGTTGATCCATTCCAGGCCGCCGAGGTCGAGACGGGTGCGTGCGCGGGTGACGGCGACGTAGGCGAGACGTGCGTCGGCGTCATCGATCGGGCCGGGCAGGGCGTTTCCGTGCTCGTCCTTTTCGTCGCTGTCCTTGGGCGGGTAGAAGTCGTCGGCGATCTCGACCTGGGGCCATTCGCGGCCCTTGGCTTTGTGTGCGGTGGAGATCGTCACCTGTGCGTCCTGCTCGTGGACGAGGCGGCCCACTGCGGCCAGGACGGCGTCGGTGCCGTGGTGGTCGACGAGGTCGACCAGGGGCTGCAGGTCACTGCCGGCCGGGTCGTGTTCGGCGTATTCCTGCAGCTGGCCCCAGGAGGTGAACAGCACCAGCTCCGGATGGGAAGTGCGGCGCCCGTCCTGCAATTCCCGAGCGGCCAGCGCCAGAGCACGCAGGGCCTGGCCTCCCCCGACCAGAGCGACCCTGCGGCCCTTGGCGAGGAAGCGGAAAATCTGGGCCATGGCTCCGATGTTGCTGCGGCACAGCACCGCATCCGGCCTTGTCACCGCGCCGACCTCGGTCGGGATGGTGTCGGTGCCTTCCAGGCGGATCGGGGCGCCGGCGATCGCCAGCCACCGGTTGGCCTCCAGCGCGAGGATGGGGCCGAAGCGGAAGGACTGGGTCAGGGACAGGGCGGTGCCGTCGAAGCCGGTCATGACGTCCGTCGCACCACGCCAGCCGTAGATGGCCTGCGCCGAGTCGCCGACCATGACCAGCTGGGCGTGGCCTCGCTGGGCCAGCAGGACCTGCTCGAGTACGGGGTTGGTGTCCTGTGCTTCGTCCAGGAGCACGAAGTCGGTGTGGAGTTTCGGGTCGGACAGGGCCCAGATTTTCAGGTAGTGGTCGTGTTCGAAGCGGACCGCGCCGGACTCGGGGTGCTGCAGGTCGGCCCACGCGGCGCGGGCGTAGGGCAGGATGCGGCGGGCAAGTTCGGCGTGCAGGCTTGCGGCCAGGCCGCGAAGCGGGGGCACATGGTGGTGGCCGATGACGGGGTCAGCGGACTGGCAGAACCTGGTGACGGTGCGCTGGGCCGTGGAGGCCAGCGTCGCGGGCCACACGGCGTAGTTGCCGATGCGCATGGGCTTGGTGATGCCGAGCGCGTCCGCGATGTGCCTCCCGGGCACGCGGGGGCCGTTCAGGCGGGCACGGTAGCGGTGACCGATAGCGGCGTAGGCCAAGGCGTGGGCGGTCTTGCACAGCACCGTGCCAGGGAAGCGGCCGGCGGCGTCCTGGGCGATGGACCGGTTGAACGCCACATACAAGCCCCGGCGTGAGGTGCTGGTCGCAAGCTGGGTGAGGGTGGTGGTCTTGCCAGTGCCGGCACCGGCCTGAATCACCAAGTGGTCCCCGGTGGCAAAGGCATCGACGGCCGCGATCTGTTCGTCAGTGGGCTTCAGCATCCTTGAGCTTCATCGATCCGTGAGAGCGCGGCTGAGCCACGCGAGGTTGGTCAGGTGTCGTCGTCGGTGAGGAAGCCGCGCATCGGCATCGACGGCAAACCCTCCGGGCGTGCGGCCGCGTGCCGACGCAGCGCAGCCAGGTCCCACACGATCGCCACGTAGTGCACCACCACCGGCTCCGCAGGGACCGCGGCGCGAACAAGCTTGGAGACCAGGTCCGTCGCCGCCTTTACGTGGGCGCCGGAATCGGCTTGCTGCCGGTGCTCGAGCTCAGCTGTGACGGCTGCCGGAGCAGCAGCGTCGATCGCACCGGTATGCCGGTGGCCGCACCCTCAGGCGAAGGCAGCGGTTCCTGCCCGGGCGCGGGTTAGGGATCAGGAAGCCGGTCGCGGATGTAGGGGCGATGGCGGACTGGGTTGAAGGGCTCCCACTCGGTCCGCGCATGATCCGCGGCCTCGTCATTGCCGGCGTGCGTGGAGCAGCGCTGCTTGTGCCAGCGCAGTTGCTCGGCATACGGCAGTCCGGTCAGGTCGTAGACCGCCATCACCTCCTGCACGATCGGCAGGCGGCCGCCGCCGGGGCCAAGGAGCGGATCCACCGGCTCCAAGCGCCACGTACCTGGCAGGGCACCCGGATCCTGGACCGGTAGGCCGCAGCGCCGGCGCGTGCGGGTATGGGCCACACACCGAAGGTCCTCAAGAGACCCGGGGGGAAGGAAGCGGGTGTAGAGCAGGCACACCACCGGCCGAACCGGCCGGCAAGGCAGAACAGGTAGGACGGACTCCTGGTCAGGACGAGGCATGAACAAACCGGCGTCCTGCAACCGGCGAGAGGTCAAACCCAGCGCCCGGCGCATCTCCGCCAGCAGCGGGCTCCGGTTGCCAGCCGGGCCTGCCGGGCACACGGCGTGATGCCGAACCCGGCACCAAGCGCTCCCGTCATGACCAGCGTGCGCAGCGCCGGAGGACACGTGCCAGCGCTCCCCCGCAGGGACGGTGCTGGCAGACAGTTCGTCGGGATGCAGCGGGACCGGAGTGCTGCCCGGGCGCTGGTACCACTCCACACGGTTCCCGCAGACGTCGCACCGGCCGACCTGCGCGGACCGCAGCAGCCGACTCGGGCTGTCCTCGTCGATGCGCAGCGCCCGGCGGGCCCGGTAGTTCTTGCGGCTGCCGTCCCAGGCAAAGCCGTCGTCAGCGAAGGAGTTGTTCGTTGAGCGCATGACCGCAGACGATGACGGCCGACACACGGCAACTGGGCTGACCAGGCCGCCGTGGTCACCTTCGTGGCCGCATCAGTCGTGCTGGAGTTCGCCATTTCGTGTATGTGTTCGCTGTTGGTCGCCGTTCGGGTGGCGTCTCACCTCCCGACAGCCGGGTCCTTGAGCCTTGCCCGGGGCCGTCAGGGGGCGGGCCGGGCGGGGGGTTCGTGGCCGGCGCAGAGAGTGCCGAAGAGCTGGTCGAGCGGGGCGCCGAGAGCGTGGGCAAGAGCGTGCCAGGTGGCCAGGGTGCCGATCGTGCGGCCCTGTTCGATCTCGATCAATGTACGGCGCGACAGGCCGGTTCGCCCAGCGAGCTCGTCGTAGGTCCAGCCGCGACCGGCCCGCAGTCGTGACAGCTCCTGACGGAGCGCGTCGAAGTTCGGGTCAGGCGGCGGAGTGATCGTCACCGCTCTATCGCACGGTGCAGAACCCTGCCCTGTCAGTGCAGACCTCTGCCCTATTTGCCCTCGCCAGACCGAGAGCAGCAGGGCAGAGGTCTGCACTACGGTGCCGCCACCGGTACTCCCCCAGCCTCGCGGGGGTCGGCATAACCACTCACCACCACGCAGGGAGGGCAGCTCGTCATGGGGCACGGCACGGTCTTCCGCACGGTCAGGCGCACCTGGACACTCGAGGTCCGACCCGGCCCTGGCGGACAGACCTTGGCTTGCCCGCTTTGTAGCCGCGTCCCCGTCAATCCGGGGCCCGCTGCAACGCGGGCAGTTGTCCTGAACCATCTGGCCGAACATGCCCGAGCCGAACCGCTCCCTGGCCATCTGCGGACCTGCCGGTGCGGCGAACTCGGCTGCCGCTGGCATCCGCGCCACCGCGGCTGCGACGGGACGATCCTCCTGCTCCTGAGCTGCAGCGCCGGCGGCCGCATTTGGCGCCTCACCGATGCGTGCCAGGCCTGCTTGGCCGTCACGGATCACGCCGCCGCGGTCCCCGAGCCCTGCGATTCCGCGGGAACGGCCAGCGAGACGGCGTCCCATCGCGGGGAGTCGCTCACGGTGGGAGCCCAAGAAGTCGACGCCGATTTCTACTGGCATGACGGTGCGCTGTATGAGCAGATCTAACGCCAGGGGCCGTCCGGCGCGGGTTCACGTACGAGCCAAGCTCGCCGCCCCACCGAGAACCGTCGCACACCCGGGGCAAGTCCGGACGGCCGGAGAACTACCAGCACCTCGAAGGAAGGCCCCGTGGGCTCCGAGAACAGGCCGGCATCCGGCGACCTCAACGCGTTCCTGACCGACGTGGAGCTCACTCAGGCCCATGCCATCGCCGGGGTCATCAGCCGGGCGCTGGCCCGCCAGTTCGCCAAGCGACTGCGTCGGCTGGGCAGGCAGTTCCAGGACCGTCCCCGTCAGGCCGCCGCTATGAAGCGATGGCTGGTGAAGCTTCCCCCCGACCGCCTCTCGCTCTTCGCCGAGCTTTCTGCCTTCGAGGGTGCAGCCCTCCTGATGCCGCGCGCCGATGCCGGCGAACGGGACTGGCAGACAGCGGCATCCATCATCGACGTCTATCCCGGCATCATCCCGGCCTCTCAGGACACCAGCGCGCGACAGCTGCTCAGCCTTCGGTCAACAGCCCAGCAGCGTCAGGAAATCGCCGCCCAAGGCCTACCCCTTCCTGCGGGACCGCCCCGGGCCCCTGACGCCGTCGGATCCCAGGTACGCCGCGGCAGACGTACGGTGCGGCGCCCGGCCACGACACTGCCGCCGCCCGGCCTGGAGTGACTGGGGGGAGCGAGCGCTCGCATTGCTCTGCAATGGCGCCACTGATCCGCTGACCGGACTTTGCCGTCGCCCGAATCACGCGACCTCGCGCGCGGACCACAACACGAATTCGGCCGCGGCCTCGCCGGCACTCTTCCCCGCGCACGTGCGGCGCTTTACGGTCAATCGCATGGCCAACGGGGTTTTCCATACCAAGTACGGCATAAAGATCAATCTGACTCGCGATGATCTGGGCCACCCGGAACGGCCCGGGCTACTCGAGGAAATCACGCAGTCAGTCGGGCAACGATCCCGGGATCTTCTGCAGTGCCTGAGGGATTACGACGGCGGCCAATGCCAGTGCGCACTGGCTGACAAGACGCCTTGGATGTTCGTACGCCGGCAGCGCCGCGGCGGCACCGTGGCGTGGGTGGCGGCCCACCTGCCGCTCACCCATGTCGCTACGCCACAGGAGAGCGAGAAGCACAAGGCGATGAAGGAGCGGATCGCTCGCACCGCGTCCCGGCACGGGCTCCAGGTGCAGACCGAGGCCCGGTCCGAAGACGGCAAGGTGATCACCGACGTACTGGTGACCGGAGCGGGCGGAAGTGTCGGATGGGAAGCGCAGTACTCCCCCGTCAGCGCCAGCACCGTACGTCGCCGCTCCGCCAACGCCAGAGCCCTCAACATCGCTCCGCTGTGGGTGACCGGGGACGAGACCTCCGCCCTGATCGACCGAGTGCCCTGGACCCGAGTGGACAACGTGCCCTGGCAACGCATTGCCTCCCCCCTGACCATGATGATCCGTGGCGGCGTGCGGCACCTGCAGATCTGGAAGTGCACCCCCGTCAGCGAGCGCACCTGCCCAGAAGCCGGGCACGCCTGCGGCAGATGGCACAGCGGCTGGTTCCTGCCCGCCCTGTGCATCCCACAGGAACGCGCCACCTCCCTGGACGAACTCGTCGTCACCAGCGCAGACGGCGAACACCTCGCCGTGCGCGCCCGAAACCGGCACGACCCCAAGCGGATCTCTTACCTGTGGGCCCTCGCCCGAGATGTACGGCAGTGGCAGGAGCTCACCGGCGAGAGCGACAGCCCGCCCGAGTCCGGCCCGGACGACGAGCCGGTCACCTACGCCGAGCAGGACCTCGACAGTTCCTGCCGCTACGGTGAGGAGCGACACGGGACCAGCGATCCTCGTCCCCGGCGCGAGATGGCCTCAGCCATCGGCCTGCACACCTTCGACGAGGCCCACGACGCCACCCACCGCCAGCCGAGCCGCCCCATTCAGCTCCGGCTGACTCCTCGCGAGCGCTCAGTGGTTGCCACCCAGCTGAAGTGTCCACCCTGGGAGATCGGCCCATGCATGCTGTGTGCCGCCCCCATCCATCGCTATGGACCACGCAGTCCCCTCGTCTGCACACCCTGCCGCTCCGGCTCCCCGCTTCCCTAGCAGACGGACTCCGATCGGTCGATTCCTGCAGAGGCATCTAGGTCCCCCTAGCCTCCGGCTGATCGGTCGGCTGTATGCCAAGAGCTGCAGCGTTTCCCCGGCCTGATCCCTACCGCGGGGTGACAGCAGGCTGACTACGTGGATCCTGTCGAGATCGCTACCAAGGACTGTGACCTTGTGGATCTGCCTGCCAGCGGTGGCTGCGAGGACAAGGCTGGACGCGCAACGTGCATTCATCCTTCTGGGGGATCAGGTCGATGTCGCCCTGTGCGCTGCGGAGATCGTCGACAGGCTGTCTGCAGTGGCGTACGCCCTGGTCCTGCTCCTAATTCCCTGGGCTGCGGCTCATGAGTTCCTGGGCTGGAACGCTCTCAGGCTTATCTGCGGTGCAGCAAGTGAGGGAGGAGCTGGGATTGTTGATCGAAGGGCGGCCGGACGGACGTGCTGGCGGTGGCGGCGGAGGTGATGCACAGCCAAGACTGCCTGAGAGCGGGTTCGAGCGGATTCGGCGCGCAGTACGACGTCAGAACGTGGCGGAGGCGTACTGGGGGCGTCGATTTTGCCTTGCCCGCACGGGAGCCCGACGGCAGTTCCCCGGACCGGCATGCGCGCCTCAAGCCGTTTCTGGCCGGCCAGGGGTAAGGGAGGCGCGATGAGGCAGGATTTCTCCGCGGTGGCGCCGGGGCAGGCGCAGGCGATACTGGCCGTAGTGGAGCGGCGTCACCCGGGCCGACTCGATGCCTTGCGGACGAATACTTTGGTAGAGCTGCGCGCATGGAAGGCGGAGATCCAGCTATGGATGCATCCTCCGCACAGCGGGTGGGGACCTTGCTCGGTGGACGGCGAGTACAACAACGAGACCCTCCCTCCCTCCGTACACGTCGGTGGGGCGTCGCCGCGCGAGCAAGCATTCGCCGCCCTGCACGAACTGGGGCACCATCTGCAGCAGTCCGACTACGGTCTGAGGGCTCCCCTGTCCGACTGGAGTTGGAACGAGTCCAAAGCCCTCTCCGGTCTGGGGGCTCCCCTGTCCGACTGGAGTTGGAACGAGTCCAAAGCCCTGGAGGAAGAGGCGTGCGATGCCTTCGCCGCCCGTGTCCTGCTCCCCGAGCCTCATCTTCCCGACACTCTGCGGAAAACAGGGCCGACGGCTGCCGACGTAGTCGCACTGCTTAGCAGCTCGCATGCCTCGCGGGAGGCCTGTTGTGTGCGCGCCTCGGAGTTCTTCCCCAGCAGCGGTCTCGTGGTGCTTCTCGACGCGGAAGGCAGAGTTGTCTTCGCGGCCCGCCACGGCATGATGCCGCCCCAGCGCGGTTCCGACCAAGCGGCCACCCCGCTGATCCGTGCCGCGTTGAGGAGCCGAGGCAGCGCCCAGGTGGACCGGACCCACCTCGTCCTTTGCGACGGGCATCCCAGTGAGGATCTGTACGGTCAGGCCGCGTGGCTGGACGAGAATTACCTGGTGGCGGTGCTCGGTGTCGATCAGGTGGCCTGGCGCCGGTTCAATCCGCCCGGGTCCGGCAGCAGTACGAGCCGATTCCTCTCAGGGAGGCTCTGCGAGACCTGCGGCGAGGAGGTCTCGGTGTCGGAGACCTGCGAGATGTGCTGGCAACCGAAATTTCCGCATGGGCAATGCGGCTGCGCTGCCGCCTGGCCTGCCGCGTATCGGTGGTGCCCCTTCTGCATCCAGAGGAAGTTCACGGCGCAGTTCCCGAAGCCGGGTCAAACTGCCTGCCGGGACTGCGATTAGCGGCTCCGCAGCCCGCCCTCACCAGTTGCTTGCCGAGGGCCCGTACGATTCGCACGGTGCGACGTGAAGCATCGGTGGACGCCACTGGTGGCGTCCCGCCGCCGGCCCGCGGGGGCTGGCTGTGCCTGGGGCACGGCCGCCCAGGGCACTGCGGGGCGGCTTCGCCCTGGCCGTCTACATCCTTAACCCTGATCTGCCCGAGCAGACAATGACCATCGCCTTTGGGCTCGGGCGACTGGACACACCTACGTCTTCTTCAACGGCTCATGGCAGTCCCCCACCAGTACAGTGACGGCCCCTTGTGTATGTGGTCTTCGGGTGATCCCCCCAAACAGCGTTGGAACCGGCGGCGCGACGGGCCAGCCGTACTCCACGGGCTATGAGGCCCTGCCCGGCGGATCACGGCGTCGTAGTCTGCAGCACATGCACAGCACATTGACCGAGCACGCCCGTTGTCTTTACGGAGACGAATACCGTCCGACACCGGCATGCGGTCAGGAGCACCGCGAGCGCTACTTCGTCGAGGAACTGACCTTCGCTGATGCGGACGCGATCCTCTCGATGCTTCGGGAGCTCAGCCCGAACCTGGTCGACGGCCAGCTCCCGGTCTGGATCCGCAACCTCGCCTATCGGCTCGTGCTCCTGCAGAGGCCGGACGAGCCTGCGCTTCTGCGGGAGGCCGCGCAGAACCTGTGGCTGCACGGCCCGGATTGGGACGACATCGCGGCGCAACTCGAGCGGCGGGCCGAAGAGCTGGAAGCCCGCTGACGGAACTGGCGGAGGTCACCTTCGGTCATAGGCGGATCGAGGTCACGGTGAAGACGTAGCGTCCGCTGCCCCTTGCCGGGGGGCTTTGACGGATACCGCCGGACTGCGGGCCGACCCTTCGCGGGAGCCGGTGTCCTCAACGGCGCTTGCAGGTCTCCTGTCCAGACTGCCGTCACGTCGCGACGAAGCCCAGAACGGCGCTGGCGTCGTGATCACCTCGGCTTCGCCCGCTTGGCGCGGTCGTCACAGCGCCTCGGCTGGGCGTCCACGGCACGTTCCTTGGTTCAGCGGTTCGTCCAAGGTCGTCCGGAACCTGACGCCGTCACCGTTGCCGCGAACAGGCGTTGTGCTAGGAGGTTCGCAGGGCGTCCTTCGGACGGTGCGGCCCGTCGACAGAAAGAGGGTCTGCATGGCGCGGGAGTTACTGGTCGTGTATCAGGGTCCGAACGGGATCCGGCGTACGCTGCCGGCGGAGCAGATCGCCGGGGTTTCCCTCGCCGAGCTGCGTGAGGTATGGAAGCCCTCGCGGCATCCGACCCAGCGCAGCATCGTCACCTATTGGTGGGCGGCGACCACCCGGCGTCATGTGGGCTGCCGGTCACTGGATCGGCTCGCGACCGCCATGCTGCTGGACTTCCACCCCGGGGTGGTCGCTTTCAGCGCCTGGTCGGCGCAGCTGGTCTGGCGGGAGCGTGGCCGCGAGTACCGCATGGTTCCGGATTTTTTCGTCCGTACCGCGGCGGGGACCACGATAGTCGTCCTCTGCCCGCCGAAGACGGGGCCGAGCGAGCGCTTCGAGCGACAGTTGCAGGTCCTGCGCGAGGCCTGCGCGGACGCGGGGTGGCAGCCGGCAGCCCCGCGGCTGCCAGGGACAACGGCCCTGGCGAACTTGCGGTGGATCTCCCGGCGGAGGCATCCGCGTTTTGGTGACGCGGAGGTCGAGGCGTCGCTGGTACGGGCGTTCGCAGCACCACGGCCTTTGATGGACGGCGTGGAGACCTGCGGGGTACCGCGGATGCTGGCCCTGCCGCGGCTGCATCACATGCTGTGGCACCGGCGGCTGGGGGTGGACTGGAATCTCCCACTGGGCCCGGAGTCGCTGGTAGGTCCGCTGGGTGAGGGCGAGCCGGAAGCGCTGCGGGCCCCGCTTTCCGTGGAGCGCCGGTGACCGGGGACGAGGCGAACGAGCGGGCGGCGCTGACGGTGCGGACAGCGCCTCGTGGAGTGCTGGCGCGCGGGGACCAGGTGCGTTGGCGTGGCGGAGAGTACGTCGTCGCTGGTGTCGACGGCGTGCGGGTCTTTCTGGAGCCCTCCTCCGCCAGCGGCGCCACGCCGGTGGTGGTGCTGTTGTCGTTGCTGGCTGCCGCATTGGACTTCACTGTGCTCGATTCCCGTGGACGGCCGCTGCTGCAGGCGGAACTCCCGGATTTCGCGATGATGGAGGGCATCCCGGCGCACGCGGCGGAGGCCGCGCGGCGCTGGGAACGGGCGATCATTGAGGTCGAGACCGGGCTGCTGCCGGGGGCGCCGCCGGGAACGCGTCCGAGGCCGGCCTACGACCCGCAGAGCACGACGCTGATCGAGCGCTACCAGGCCAAGGCCGCGGAGTTCAACGCGCTGCTGGGATGGTCGGTGTCCTGGCAGACGGTGCAGGCCAAGCGGTTGAAGTACTGCAAGGAGCGAACGGCCCTGGTGTTGGTGGACGGGCGCAGTATCAAGGCGCGCCGGCCGCACGGGCTGACCGATCCGCGGGTGGTCGATCAGTTGCTGACGTTGGTTGATCGGCAGCGTCAGCAGCTGGACGCGCCCAGCGACGCCAGGAAGTTGTTCAAGCAGTTGCGCCGGGTGGTGCGGGCCACGCACGGACAGGGGGTGAAGCTGCCGGCCGAGCCGACGTTGTACAAGCTGCTGCAGCGTCTGGGTATCGAGGCCCGCGACCTTGCCGGCTCCTGCGTACCGGGCCTGCCGCGGTCGGCCGGCGGGGCGGTGCCGCCTTTCTCGGTGACGAGAGCCACCATGCCCGGCGAGCTGGTGCAGATCGATTCGACCGATCTGGACGTGTGGGTCCTGGGCGACGACGGTCAGCCGGCACGGGCCGAACTGACCGCTGCGGTGTGTGTGGCCACGCGCAGCATCATCGCCGCGGTGCTGCGGCCCAAGCAGCCGCAGCAGCGCGGCGAGGACCGAAAGGCGGCCCAGGGTGGCCTGATCACGGGCAGGCGTGCCCGCGGGCGGGCGACGAAGGCGGTGGACGCGTGCGAGGTCCTGGCCCAGGCTCTGGTGCCGGCGCCGATGCGGCCCGGGTTCGACATGGCCGTCCACGCCAGCTCTTCAGACCTGCCGTACGAGGAGCTGGTGGCGGTCGATCCACGGTTCGCGCAGGCCGCGGCACGGCCGGTGATCATCCCGGACCTGGTGGTGATCGACCACGGCAAGGTCTTCGTGGGAAACGCGTTCCGCGATGCCTGCGAGTACCTGGGGATCTCGATCCGTCCGGCCCGTAAAAGGACCGGATCTGACAAGGCGATCATCGAGCGCACGTTCTTGTCGATCAAGTCGATGTTCAGCCAGCACGTGAACACCTACACCGGGAACCAGCCGTACCGGGTCCGCAGGACTGTGGACAGTGAGCAGTTGTGGACGCTGGCCGAACTCGACGACATGCTGCAGCAATGGATCGCGCTGGAGTGGCAGAACAAGCCGCATCCGGAGTTCGACGACCCGTACGACCCATACATGCCGGAGCTGTCGCCGAACCAGATGTACGCGGCGTGCGTCGCGGTCGAGGGCTACCTGCCGATCCCACTGAACCGGGAGGACTATCTGCGGCTGCTGCCGACGGCGTGGGTGGGCGTGAGCGAGCAGGGCATCCGGTTCAAGAACCGCACCTATGACCACCCCGCTCGCGACCCGAAGGAGGGACTGAACCCCTACCGGCGGGTGCCTTCGGGGTTGCAGGGCAGGAAGCAAAACGGCTGGGAGCTGCGGTACTCCCCCAACGACCTGTCCCGGGTGTGGCTGCGGGACCACCGCACCAACATCTGGGTGGAGGCGGTGTGGGTGCACCAGCACGTGGTCGGGGCCCCGTTCACGCAATTCCTTTGGGACATCGCTGCATCACAGCACCTTGAGCGGGGCGGCGAACTCAAAGACGATGAGGCGATCGCGCAGGTACTGGCGGAACTGCTGGACCGCGCTTCCCGCGGCCCGGACCGGTCCGGGACGGTGACCGTGCCCGACGGATACGCCCCACTGCCGGCACCCGGTCCCGGCCACGAGTTCGACCCCTATGCCGGGCACGACATGGCGGACCTCTTGGCCGCCGCCCACGCCGCGTCGTCTGCGGACGACCCGCTGGCGCTGGACGATCTCGGCTTGTACTCCCCCGGCCCTGCTCCGGGTGACGCCGGTATCGACTGGTCGCAGCCGCCGCAGCCACCGGACCCTGCCTGGGCTGCCTGGGAGCGGGACTCGACCGGGCCGGCAGATCCACCCGTCGCTGCCGGAGGTGATGACTTCGATGCCCGTTACCAGCGGACTCTGACGGAGTTTGCCCAGCGGCAGCGCGACGACGACGCCGAGTCGTGAGCACCCGCGCGACATCGGCTTGCTGCAGCCGGCTCACGAGCTGCGGCAGACAACGGCACAGAGTTTTGAGGGAGCACACGCAGATGGCGGAACTGACCCGCGAGGAATGGCTGGCGCTCAGCAACCCGACGGTGCCGGAGAAGATGCTCCTGGCACCGCCGGTCCCGATGTGGCCTCAGGACTGCCATGCCTGGCGCGCTCGGGCCGACAGGCTCGATGAAGTCCCGGAGCTCGCGGACTGCGCCCCGATGGGCACGAAGGTCACCGACAACGATCGGCGGCTGCTGTACTCCGCGCACATGCGGACTGTGCGCACGCCTGCGATCCGCAAAGGGATCCCGGTGACGGCCGAGCCGATCAAAGCGAACCGGCAGCGGATCGGAGGAAAGATCGCGATCGTTATCGAGGGACCGCGCGGCACGGGGAAGTCGACGCTCCTGGACGCGATCGCCGTGTACTGGCATCGGCGGCTGAGTCGGCTGTACGGGCCGGACGAGAACCGGATTCCGGTCGTCGCGTTGACCGTGCCGCCACCGGGTCGCGGGAACGTACGCAACTGGGCCGGCGCGTTCGCCCGCTTTCTGGGGCAGGAACGCGAGGGCGGCGACCCGACGGCTTCGGTGATCCGTACGATGCGCAACGCCCGCACCCTGCTGGTCGTCGTCGACTCCATCGAGCGGCTCCGCACCCGCACCGAAATCGAGCAGGCGTTCCAGTACCTGGATGTCATCAGCGAGGAGACCGGTGCGACGTTCATCTACTGCGGCCGCAACGCGCACCCGATCGTCGACCCGCAGACCCGCGACAACGACACCCCACTCGAGCAGGACGAGACGCCGTGGGGCGACAGCGTGGTCCTGCGCACCAGCCGGATCGGCTACAGCGACGAGGAGATGGCATCCTTCGTTTCCATCGTCGACCTGTTCGACGCAGACCTACGGCTGTTCCGGCACGAGCGCGGTGACCTGACCGCGCTGGCCCCGTACCTGCACAGGCGCAGCCGCGGCTATATGCGCACGCTGTCCCACCTGATCTGCCAGGCGGCACAAGGAGCGATCCTGAGCGGGGAGGAGCGCATCACCGAGGAGCTGCTGAAGAAGGTGTCGCTCGGGCAAACAGTGCAGTTGTGAACCGTACGGGTCTGTGCCCAGCTGTCCGGTCACGTCCCCCGTCCGTCGGGCTTCCCGGCGCGGGGGATGCGGCTACGCCGCAGGCGCAGGCCCCTTCGGCTTGCCCTCCTTCAGCTTCTTCTGCATCTTTTCCCACCGCCGGCGCTGCTCGGCGTTGAGGATATGGGGGGTGGAACGGAAGAGCCCGATCCACCAGCCCAGCGGGTTCACTCTGTCGGCAATGGCCGACCTCCGGCACTCGTAGTGCCTTTGCGGCACGTCCAGATGGCCTTCTCGTTTCAGAAACACCGCGGCGTCTTGGAGGGCGAGGTCGAACTTCGACTCCAGGTCGGAGAGCTCGCTGCTCCGGGAGTCCGCCTCCCTGGCCTGTGGCACCACAGCGAGGGACGGCTTGCTGTAGGCGGGTTCCGGATCGTCGGTTCGCGTCGCGACGGCAAGGGCGTGCTTGGTTCCGCCGTATTCGCGGCCGTCTGGCCGTGGATGGATCCCGATGGCACGCAGCAGGTCCCGCTGCTCTCGGTGGTGCAGTCGGAAGAAGTCACGCTGCTGGCGACTGACCCACTCGTCGATGGTGCCGTCGCCGCGCTGGTACGGAACGTTTGAGGTGCGGTGCCATGGTTCAGGGCCGGGTGACAAGAGCTTGGCGCGCAGGTACTTGCGGTGCCATTCCCGGGGCCAGGGCGGGTTCCAGTGTGGATCGATCGCTTCCAATGCCTGCTGGCGCTCGGCGGGCAGCCGGCCGGCAGTCGCCTTTTGCCGCTGGGCGGCGAGCCAGGCGCCCAACTTGTGGCCGCCGACCTCTTCACTGCCGGGGACTAGGAGGTGGCCGTTGTCTTCCGCCCAGGCCCGGGCGCGTTCGAGCATCGACTCGGGCGCGGACCTGCGGGCGGCCCACCGCATGCCGAGCGCGTCCAACGCCTGGTATTGCTCGGGCGGGAGGCGGTTCAGGGCGTGCCGCAGGCGAAGGTTGCTCAAGCACAGGCCAAGCGAGAAGCCATCGTCGTCGACATAGGGAGCGGGGACGTCCAGGTGTCCGTAGCGCTGGTGGTAGGCGCTGGCCGAGGCGAGTGCCTGCTCCCAGGTGCCGATGGCGGGCACAGCGATCTCCAGGCCCAGAACTTGTGCCAGTTGGGCTGCTCGCTCCGGGTGGGCGTAGAAGCTGGGCTGTACCCCCAGGCGGCCGCCGCGGGGCCGTGTGATGGGCAGAGCGATGCGGTCCATGAACGATTCGTCGTGCGCGCGCAGTGCCTGCAGCAAGGTGAACAGGGTCTCGAACGACGAGTTTTTGAACAGGTCCGTGGCCTTGGCGCCGCGGCGAGCGTAGACGGGGAAGACGAGGGTGGTTTTCTTTCCGGCGCCCGGGGGCTGCCGAAGCCCGCGGCCGATGGCCTGGATGGCGTCGATGATGCTGTAGCGGGGCTGCACGAAGACCACGGCGTCGACATCGGGCATGTCGACGCCCTCGTTGAGGACGCGGACGTTGGACAGGACCGCGCACGGCCGGTCGGGATCGCCGAAGTCGATCAGTAAGGCATGACGGTCCGCGTTCGGCTGCTTGCTGTGGATGGCCTGCGACCACAGCGCTTCGCGGCGCAGCGGCGCGCCGACTTGCAGAGCGGTCTGCGGCAGCGAACCGGCAAATGCCTCGGCGTCATCGATGCGGTTGTAGAAGACCAGGACTCGGCGCAGCCCGTGTTCCAAGATCGCACGCAAAAGGGCGACCTGGACGGCGCCGTTGCGTAACCCGTCGTGGTGGGCCGTAACGCCGGGTGCGCTGGTTGCCAGGATGGCGTGCAGGTCGGCGTCCTCGTCCTCGACGACCGGAACCACGACCTGGTAGTCGGCCAGGATGCCCATCTCGATGGCTCGCGGCATACCCAGCTGGTACACGGTCGGCCCGAAGATTTCACGGCGTTCCATGGTGGCCAGGGGAATCCGTTCCGTCAAAAGTTCGTCCGTGGCGGCTCGTCTTCTTCCCCAGACTCTGGGGGTGGCGGTCATGTACAGGCGGATCTTGGCCGGGATCGCGGCATCGTCGTGGACGGTTCCCCATCCGGTGCCGAACGCGGAGCAGGTGCGGTGGGCTTCGTCGACGACGACGAGATCCCATGGCGGGGATCCGAACTGGGCGTGGGCCTCGCGGATGTGGTGGAGTGAATCGTAGGTCGTGAACACGGTGAAGGGGCCGCCGGCTTTGGCCGCGGCTGCGATCTTCTGCGGGTGTTGGGTCATCACCACCTCGTCCGTGGACATTCCGGTGTCGCGTTGAGCCATGGAACACACCCCGAGCGCCGCTCCGTTGCGCCCGGCCTCACGCCACCGCCGGATGGTCTGCACCACCAGGGCTCTGGTCGGCATCACCACCAGGACAGGGCCGCGTCGCGCCAGGATGCGCGCCGCTGCGACGGCGACCAGCGTCTTTCCCGTGCCGCACGCGCTGACCAGTGTCATGCGCGACTCACCGGCGGCTGCCGCGACCTTGATCGCGGCAAGCGCGGCGGCCTGGTGCTCGCGTAGTTTCACCACACCTCCGGAAGATCCGTTGCGGATCGCGCGGGGAATGTATCCGCCCAAAGCACCACTCTGACGGGCCTATCGGCGACTTTCAGCCAAAGTCCTCCCTTGGTGGGTAAAGGAGGGCGAACAGCGCGCATGTGCGAGTGGGACGCCGTAAAGAGGTTGGGGGTCTGCGATCCGTTCAGGGGCGGGCTCCCCGTTGCGGCAGCCGCCGGAACTGCATCTCGGCGGTACGGAGAGGAGCCCACCAATGGCGACGACGGCCGGTCGTTCCCGCAGTGCTGGCGCGCCTGCGCGCAGGAGCAAGGCCTGGCGGCCGGCACAGCGGCTCGCTCTGTCGGTGCGGTTCATCGGCGGGGAGTCGACCGGCTCCTTCGCGCGGCGATTGGCAGACGCCAACGGCATCCCCGACCAGGAGTTCTGGGCCATGTTCGGAACGCCGGCCCGTAAGGGCGGTGCCCCGAGCGACCCCCGCTACAGCGATGGATACCTGAACGCCGCGGCTCTCGAGCGCCTGGCCGTCATGGCCGGCCGGCAGGTCAGGGAATTGCAGTTCGCTCTGCCGAACTTGCGCCCCCACCGGCTCCTGCCCGAACAAGCCGATCCGGTATGGGACTGGCCCTGGGACACGTCCGGCTGCTTCCTGGTGCGGGGGTGCGAGGTGTGCGCCCACATCAAGAACACCAGCCTGCTCTCCTACCTCGCCTCTGACACGACCTGGCAGGTGTGCTGGGATCATCGCCGCTGGCTGGACAATCGCCGCGAGCCCGGGACGGACGCCATCACCTTGGACGCCCTGCCCGAGGTCCTCGACGCGCACCAGCAGCGGGTCGTGCTGGAACGCAGGTTGGGCGCCGGCGGACGCGCGCTGTTCGCGGACGCCTACGCGATCGTCTCGTTCTGGTGGAACGTCCCCGCACTGAACGCACCCGTATGGGGGAACCGCCAGCGCCTCCTGGCCAGGGCCGGTCGGGACCACCTGCGTGTGGCGCCGCTGGTTTTCTACCCGGAAGCGGTCCAGTTGGCTCAGGCGCTCGCGGCCCGGGAGCGGCAGCGACTGCGACGCACCCTGACCCGCGAGGGCCACTATCGGTGGCTGGACAAGGTGGCTGCGGCCATGGACCGGTGGGGCATCCCGAGCGAACCAGGGCTGGACGCGGTAGGGCACTGGGCCGGCCAGCATCCGCTGCTGATGCCGCCGCGAGGCAAAACCCGGGAGCAGGTGGCACGGCCGATGCGCGGCCGGCACCGGCGGCTGCCTCTGGCCGACAACGCCCACGCGCTCAATGCGCCGCTGGGTGAGCGTTCCTGCCTGCCGTGGAAACTGGGTGAGCTTCTCACCAGCGAACTGAACCCGGCGTTCGGCGGCTGGGCCGTGCACGGCCGGGCATGATGCAGGCGTTACCGCGCACCGGCGTCCACCGCGAACGAATTCACGATGATCAACGGTGGCCATACTCGTCCCCCGCACCGCCCCTGGCAAGCAAGATCGCGATGTACGGCTGGAGTACTAGAGAGAAAGTCGACACCCGCACCTCGGCCTGAACTCCCTGCCGAAGACCCGTTGTCCGCCTTCGCGCAACCTCTCGCGCCGGTCAGGGACCTGGACGAGGTTGCCCGGCGGTATCCGGCCCGCAAGCTCAGCCTGGATCGCAAGCGTGAGCCACTCGAGTTTTACGGCAGCGGTGACAGCCGCGCTGGCGGCTTCTCCATGGACTCGCTTGAGTTCTTCTTTTTGATCTCGCAGTTTTACCGAGAAGCTCTCCCGCTGCGGATCATCCTGCTGCTCATCGCCTGCCAGCGCGCTGGCGGCCGCGTCCACCTCACGCAGGACGAGATGGCCACCGTCCTGGACGTTGCGCGGACCAAGATCAATGACTCCCTCCGCGAGATCATGAGTCACGGCATCTGCTACCGCGTGAAGCGTGGCGTCTACCAGCTCAACCCCCCGTACAGCTACCGCCTTGGTGAGTACATCCCCGGTACTGAGACCACCGGTGTCGAGTACCGGCGCGTTGACCAGCACGAGACCATCGCAGGCATCCGCGCTGACCTCACGCTGCCAGAGCTGGTCAGGTACCCGAGCCTTGACCACATGAGGCAAGCTATCGAGGAACTGCGCCGCGATCGGGCGCGGAAGCGCGCAGAACGCCGCAACGAGCACGCTCAGCAGCTGGAAGAGGGGACAGACCAGTGAGCACCTTGCGATTTGCCCCGGTCAACGCCGAAGGCCTCATCGCTGATCTGGACCCTCCGCCGGCGGCCTACCGAGTTCTGCTCAAGCTTCGCAGCCTGAGCGAGCCTGGCGGACGCATCGAGATCGACCAAGCCACCATCGCTCGGTGGCTCGACCTGAGCCGCCCCAGCGTGACCGCGGCCCTGCGCGCCCTGGACCTCGCCAAGCTCGTCAAGAAGCAGCGCAATGGGGTCTATCAGATCAACCCCATGCTCTGCGGCTACACCTCGCCCGAGGATTCGGTCGCCGCGATCAGCACCATGGACCGCTCCGACCGCCTGACCCCGGCTTCGTCGATCGCTACCGCAGTGACGTCGCCGCCTACCAGGACCAACTCGCACAGCAACGTGCGCGGAAGGCCACAAGGAGCACGGCTGGTACCAGACCAGCCGGCGCGGATCGCTACACGCGGTCAGTTGACCGCGTGTAGCGGGTGAGCTTGCGCGAGGCCTCGTGGTGGTTCCTTCAGCGCTTGCCGCGGACAGCACGGATGATGTCGGCGACAGCATGGAGTACCCCCGCCCGGTCCTCGGAGTCAGTGTTATTGAGGGCCGAGCGGGCTACAACTACGGCCGCAGCCGCCACAATGAGTGTCCCCACCAAAACAGTGAGGCCGACTGCCAGTGCCGGGTCCATAGTTTCCTCCCTAGATCCATTGCACCCGTTGGGTGCGATGGAGGGCACTCCACTATGGACGCTGGGGCGCCTTCTACGAACTCCGGACGCCTCCGGACGCCAGTTGCATTCATGCAGGTCAGCAGGGTTCTGAACTGGTCGCCCTCCGGACGCTCCGGTCGCCCTCCGGACGCGCCGGACGAGAGGAAGAGGAGAATGCCGCAGGTCTACGGGAGCACCACTCCACCTCGGAAGCTGGCCCTCGCTCGGCTCGCTGAGGAGCTGGTCAAGCTCGAAAGGCGAATCCGTAGCAAGAAGCCCTGGTCGCGCGCGGCTGCCTGCCGCGACTTGAAGCTGCCGCCCACGACAGTGGGCGAGTGGTTCACGGCGCAGAGCGCCCCCGCCGACTTCCCCCCGTTGTGGAAGCTGGTGCAGAGGATGCTGGACGAGGTTGAGGGGCCGCCGACGGATACTCGGAGTGCGGGGCGTCGAAAGCTGGCCCATGGCTTTTGGTACGCCCTGTGGAGCGCCGTCGACGAGGCCCGTCAGGTTCCTCGGCCACGCCCGGAGCAGGCAGCTACCGGGCAGGGTGCCGAGCTACGCACCGTGGTGGATCCTGTAGAGCGCCTGCAGGACCATCCGGCGATCGCCCCACCGCCTCACCAGGCCCTAACAGCCACCAGGCTGGGTACGGAGCTTCGCACGGTAGATCCAGTACGGCACCTGGAGGTGCATCCAGCGATTGCCCCACCTGATGCCGAGTCCCTCGGTCCCTTGCCGTACTACGTCATCCGCCAACACGACCATGACCTGCGTGAGGAAGTTGAGCAGGCCCGGACGGGGAACCGCCTGGTGGTGTTGATTGGCGATGCCTCCAGCGGCAAGACACGGGCCCTGTGGGAAGCCATCCAAGCCCTGGAAGGCTGGCGGGTGTGGCGCCCGGCAGACCACCACGCACTCATGCACGGGCTAGCCGAGAGCAGGAGTCTCGCCAGCACCGTCCTGTGGCTTAACGAAAGCCAACGCTTTCTCCACACCACAAACACCGCAGACGGGGAGCGTGCGGCAGCAGCACTGACTGGATTGCTGACCGACCCTGGCCGGGGGCCCGTGCTCATGGTCGGGACGCTATGGCGCAAGCAAGCACACAGCCTTATGAGTCGTCACGACGAGGAGCATCAACAGGCCCGAGCCCTGCTTGCCGGCGGCAGGGCCATCACTGTGGCTGAATCCTTCAGTGATGCAGACCTAGAGGAGTTGCGGCTTCGTGCCCCGGAGGACGCACGTCTCGCAGAAGCGCTAAAGCATGGTGCCGCCCGCATCACCCAGTACCTGGCAGGAGCACCTGAGCTGCTCCTCTTGAACGACCGCGCGACCGCCGAGGGCCGTGCCGTACTCGACGCTGCGGCTGATGCCCGCCGTCTCGGGCACAGTGCAGCTTTGTTCCCAGACTTTCTGAAGGCCGCTGCGGCCGCGAACCTGCAACCGGATCTGTGGCGCAGCGAGACCAAGGAATGGCGCACCAAGTGGTTCGAGGGTGCAATCGCCTACACCTCCCAGTCCAGCCGTGGGCTCCCCGGCCCGCTCACTTTGGAGCTACCTCCACCGGGACACGTCCCCTATGAGGACGACGCCTACCTGTTGGCGGACTACCTGCACCAACACCTAGCCAAGCTGCGCTGCTACGCGGTCCCCCCACCTGGGTTCTGGGATGCCGCAGCGACGCACATTTCTGATGCCGATGACTTGATGGCACTAAGCAAGGCCGCTTCTGACAGGTGGAGGCTGCGGATCGCAAGGCAGATTCTCCTTCGAGCCTCCGATGCCGGGCATCCTATTGCGATGCGCCAGCACGGCATCCTCAAGAGGCAGGAGGGTGATGACACGACTGCGAGACGGCTTTTCCAACAGGCTGGAGACGCCGGGGATGCCGAAG
The DNA here is from genome assembly GCF_033792725.1 of Streptomyces sp. PA03-5A. Taxonomy (NCBI): domain Bacteria; kingdom Bacillati; phylum Actinomycetota; class Actinomycetes; order Kitasatosporales; family Streptomycetaceae; genus Streptomyces; species Streptomyces sp. PA03-5A. The sequence goes on from NZ_JARAVL010000020.1 coordinate 57,038, forward strand.
CTCTGTGGCAGATGTCGTGGCTCCTGGAGGACGTCGGCAAAGCAGCGGCCGCCAAGACGTACCACGATCGCGCCGCGCAGGCATCTAACCTTGCCGAGCTCAGCGACCGCGTCGAGCTCAGACGGGCTCTAGAGGCCCGTGAAGATGAGCCACAATCCCCCCCTGACTTGGACCAGGCGCTTGCTCTATGGCGTTCGGGGGACCTCGAAGATGCCGAAAGGCTGCTCCAGCGGACCGCGGCTGCCGGGTGGAAAGAATCCTGGCGCATGTTGGCTGACAGGGTGGCAGCAACTGGGGACGACGGCGGTACCGAGCGGCTCCTCCGGAGAGCGGTTGACGAGGGCGACAGTTGGGCTCTCAACAACTTGTCTCGCATGCGGGAGGAAAAAGGGGACTTGAAGGGCGCGGAGCGGGCTTTCTGGCAAGCCATCGATGCGGGAGATGTCGTTGCCCGCGACACGCTGATCTGGATGAAACAGCGGTCAGAGCGCCTCAGTGCCGACCCGCAGCGATTCCGACGGGCTATCGCCCTGGGCAACCTCACCTACTTCATGGGGTGGCAACCGGAGGACAACAAGGACTACGGCGAGGAGTGGGAACAGGTGTTGGAGTACGGCCTGGAGGCCGACGGCTCAGTGTCCCCGCCCTGGCAATGACGTGACTCGGTACTGATGACAGCAGTGATCACCGAGCCCGGCGCAGCGTGGATGCCGGGTCGGCCTTCGTGGTCTGCTTGGGGGGCTCCTGCGGGCCGCAGCCGCCAGCGTGCACCGGCTTTCCCTTCGCCCCGCGTTGGCTGCGCGAGACGCGTCCTTCGATCGGGTAGCCGCAGAACGCGCAGATCAGCGGGCCCCGGTGGCGTGATGGCGCGCCGGCTGCCTTCGGGGCCCGGGCCGCAACGGTGTCGGTGGTGCCGTCATTCCGATTCACGGTGACGTCGAAGGCTGGCGCGACGTCGTACATCCGCAGCGTCGGCGTTGCGCGGTGGCTCTCTCCCCGGCGACCGCCGCGGCGAGGGATGCCTGACTTCTAGGCCATGGCTGGCACCTTAGCGATCGGCGGTGGGAGCTGGAGCCGGCGTGTGGCCAGGCGTCACCGGCGCTGACGGTCGCGGGAGCGAGCAGCCGCTCGGGCAGGTCTCTTCGTCCTGGTCGAGGACGTACAAGCAGTCCGAGCACACGCTCACGAACGTGTCGTGACAGCCCTCGGGGCAGTCCCAGTCGGTGCATGTCTCCCACCCGGGACAGGTCGACGGCTCCGGGCCGGTGGTGGGTTCGACATAGTGGTGGCGGAGGCGGCGCGGCAGCTGCGTGAACCAGGCGCGGTAGTCGTCGCGTTCGGTGGTCGGGCAGGCTTCCGGGCATTCACCCCAGGGACCGTGGCCCGGCACCTCTCCCGCGAGTGTGCAGATGGGCCGCAGCAGCATCTGTCGGTCACGGCTGAGGGCGTTCGCGGCCTCGGTGAAAGACTCTCCGGTCTCCGCCTGACGGCGCCGGACGGCAGCTTTGCGGGAGTGGTGGGAAGGCACGGCAACTCCAAGGGCATTCAGCACAGAAATCTGAATGCGCGGTGCCCGGCACCTTCGACAGCGCGGGGGCAGGCCCCTCACGCGGGCCTGCGCAGCGGCCCGATCCGTTGATCGCGACGAGCGTAGCAGCCCATCGGCTGTGAGGCAGGTTGCGTGCCCATCTCTTGCCGGTGCGGGGGTTGATCGCCGTCGGCGGCCAGTCGACGCTGTCTCTGTGCGGGGAGCGCCGTATCGCAACCCCGCACGCCACGGCAGGCCGTGACCCATTCCTTCCTGGTGCCGCCGCGCCTTTGGTCATCATTGAGTGGTGGCCCCACCGCAACGCTTGTTATTAGCCCGAATTTCCGGTCGGCGCCCGCATCGCCGTCGGCGTCCCAGGCCCGCCCAGGCCTAACCGCTTCCCGCCCCCTGCCAGTGCGACAAGGCCGGGAGGGCCGGAGGAACGTGTCGACCGGATGGGTCTCACGGGCAAGGCCGGTCTTGCGGATGAGGGCGTTCACCCCCCTGCTTCCTCAATCTGCCTACTCGTCTGCAGCCACAGCTTGCGCCACCCCTGCGACGGATCCGCACCGCATGCCTTAACGAAGGCTTCGGTGGATTCCCAGCTCGGGAATCGTCGACCGTTCAAGATCGCCGCGACCGTGCTGCGCCCGTACCCCATCCTGCGGGCAAGCGCCTCCTCGGTTGGCGCCTTCCGGGGGGTCCGTTGGAGTTTACGCAGCTCGGCTGCGAAGGCCATTCGAGGATCCGGCGCAGGCGAGGCCTGCACAGGTGGGGACTGCTCGCTGGCGGTCGTCGCAGGCGGTGCTACCGGGGGTGGTGATGTCTCGACCGACTCCGAGTGCCCTGCTTCGAGGCCGGGCTCGTGCACTTCATCCCAGAGTGCCTTGAATCGATCAATTTCGGCTTCGGGGTCGAGCCTCGGGCGGGCTCGCTTCGCCAGCTGTTCCACCACTAGTTCGACCACTCCCCAGGTGGGAAGTGTGGCCCTGGTGAAGGCGTGGTGGATCTTTGTGTGGCTGACCGCCTGGTCAACTGCCAGGTGGAGTTCACGAGCCGAGGGGTAGCCGGCCTTTCTGTGCAGGGCATGGAGCTCGCAGTTGAGAGCTCGCAGCGGCCCGTGCGGTAGGTCGGGCATCCGCCATCGCGCCATCAGGCAAGCCCCCAGCTGTAAAGAAACGTCAGAATATGTAAAACAGGGTCCCACCAGACGTCCGGGATTGTCAGCAACCGTGGAACTTAGTAAGTGACCGTCTGTGGCCGTCAGTGCCCTCAAATCGGCATCGACGCTGGTCAGGAACCTTTTATCCGACGATAGAGAGGAATCCTGATGGACCAGATCAGCGTCCGCACGGTGGTGCTGCTACTCGTAGGAGGACTCACGGCATTCGCTGTCTTTTGCCACCCGGGGCTAGGGACAGCGATCGCTGTCGCCGCTACCGTGGTTGTGCTCCTTCATGAGCTCATGGGTCGGGAGTGAAGCGGCACACTTTGGGATGCAATCCTTGAAGTGCTACGCCGAGATGAGCCCATGAGCCGCCACATCCTGAAGGAGCTGTTCAGCGCGGGTTGTACCGACTGGGCGGGGAGTCCACGCGCCCCCCCCAGCGCAAGGCCTGCCGAGAGTAGAGGGCCGTCACCAAGCGGGGTCGAGCAGCAGAAGTCGCGACCCGTTGGCCTCGCGGTTCCAGACGTGTGCCAGCTGTCGGGGACCACGCTGGTCTCGGCCTTGAGCTGGTCCAGCGCGCTGGGGTCAGTTGGCCCTTGTCGTAAAGCGGGTCGGCCCGGTTGCCAAGCAGAGCCATGCGGCGAGTCCTCACGGCGTGGAACCGGGCGATCGCCGCCAGGCTGATGAACGACAGCGCCGAGGCGAAGGACCACTCCACCCCAGACAGCAGGGTGCTCTCCACGGCGATGCCGGCGCCTGTCAGCCCTCGGGATCGAAAGCGTCCAGAAGATCAGGCCCTCTGCTCCGAACGCTGTTGACCGCCAAGAACACGGGTCGGACCGACAGCTGACGGTCGCCGGGCGCGGTCAGTAACGCGCTCAGTTCGCCGGGGTCCTGGTGCTGGGGGTCGAGCCAGGCGTCGTAGTCGGCGGCCGCGATGGTCAGCGGCATCCGGGGGTGGACGCGGCCGGCGGCGTCGGTGGCCTCGGTGGTGATGATCGTGCACGTGGCCAGCCAGGCGCCCGGGTCGTCGTCACCGGCGACCTCCCTTGTTCCGCCACCACTCGTACAGGCCCGCGAAGGCCAACCAGTGCCGCGATGACCTCACCGGCTTCCTCGCCAACCTTGGTCACCCTGCCCCATAGCAGTGCCTCCGGATCGCGGTCCCGGTTGTCGGGGTGGGCGTCGATCCACCGCGACACCGCGACGCCGGCGTTGATCCGGCCTGGATGTTCGGCCGCCCCGGTGGCTGTCACCGGATGTCCACGCTGATGTGCGGCGACACCATGGGAGCGGCGACGGCCAGAACGTGTTCGGAGGTGCCGAGGACGCTGGGCTGGTCCTCCAGACGCCGCAGAGCGTCGAGGACCTGGGCACGGCGGCCCGGGTTCTGCAGGCGCTCGGCGAGATCAGGCAGCAGCTTGGGCGGGACCTACGGCCCCAACCGGGGCCTACGCGGCCCCGGACCCCACGCCAGCGCCTAGGGCGCGCTGGACCGCCCTTTCCTGCCGCCTGCCCTGCGCTCCGCGCACCCCTCGGGCGCTGGGCGCCCTCGGTGGGCAGTTGCCCTTGGTAGGCCGCCCCCCTCCGCTGCAAGCGAGGCCGGCAGACGGTCGAGCGCAATGGTTTCGCCACAAGGGGGCTTACGGCGGGGCAAAGGAGCCGGGGTACTTCCGGAAGCGACCTGCAGACATTTGGCACAGCGAATCCGCGCGTTCCGTCGACCGCCAGGCACCGGACCCGAACCCTGGTCGGGTCCCACTAACCAGACAGGGCTCGGGCGCTAGCCCTGCACCAACCTTCATGGTCACTTCCGGGCCGTAGTTCCGCAGTACCCAAAAGGTTATCCCCGTAGTCACAACATCCTCCGCCCAGTTGCAGCACCACAGGCCAGAGCGACACGGAGCCGGGTATCAAGCGCCCCTGCAGCACACCACACCAGGTCAGACGGCAGACCAGAGCTACATATATGTAACTCAGATACCCAAGGTCAGCGCATCGGGCATGTCGTAACTAGAGAGAAAGTCGACACCTGCGCCACCACACCCCGGGCAGCCTGGCCCGGCACGCCGACTACCTCCATCAGCGCACCGGCGGAGTCATGGGAAGCCTGTCCCACCTCATCCGTGAAGCGGCCCTGACCGCGCTTCTCGACGGCAGCGAGAAGATCACCAAACGGCTCCTGGCCGGCATCCAGCTCGACATCCGCGCAGAACAGCAGTCCCGCCCGCCCCGCAGACGCACCCCGCGCACCCGCAGCGCCGTGTCCTGAGGGCGGCGCAGGTGAAGGGGAGGGAGGCGGGCGTGGTGGTGGAGGCGAGGGTGAAAAAGACCGTGCGGACTCAGGGAGCGCATACGGCCGGGGATGAGCGCACGTGGCCGCCGACACGGGACCGGTCCCGGTGCTCGCCTCGCGGTCTGCCGTTGGGCGCGGTGCGGGTAGCGCCCTTGAGCGGCGAGGTAACGCTGTCATTCGTCGGCCGCGTCGCCTCCCGCTACCGGCTCACCGCCAAAGAGCTCGTCGGCGCGCTCATCGACGCCAAGCGCCGCCCCAACCTGTACACAGTGCGACCCGACAGCGAAGTGATCTTCAACACCGAGGCCCGAGCAGTACTCGCCGCGTTCTGCCGCGTGCCCGAAGAACACCTACGCCACGCCCTGCCGACCTGGGACACCGATCTGCCCACAGGCAAGCCCGGGAGTGGGCCGGCCGCCTGGATCCGCACCGCCGACACGATCGCGCCGACCGGCCCCGGATGCCCGACCTGCACCGCGACCGCCACAAAAGGAGCAGGGACAGCGCGCCGCTACCTCCTCCCGCACGGCCGGGTCTGCACCACGCACCGATGCTGGATGTTGGAAACACCCGTCGTTGACGAAGCGACAGCGGTGCCCGGGCAGCTGGACCTGCGGAATGTGCCGCAGATCGTGGCAGCTCAGCGACGTCACGTGCGGCTGCTGCGCCGCTACCCGCACACCGCCGAGGCCTTCACCACGGCGCAAGCGGTCCTGGCGTCGTGGTGGGACAAGCCCTGGCCTGAGGAAACCGCCTGGCCCGAGCGGCTGCGGCAGATAACCCACGGCGACGCCGCATGGCGCGGTGCGGCGCGGGACGCGGTGACCTACCCCGAAGCCGTCACCCTGACCGCACTCCTGGCCGACCCGGGCGTGCAGGCGCATCTGCTCGCTGACGCCGGAACTCACCAGCCGCACGCGCTGGCCGACGTCCCCGGCTTCCCCAGTGAACTGGCCCAGCGCCTTCAGCGGCCATGGCTCGCCGATCGCCTCGGTGCCCTCACCACAGGCCCGCTCAACGCCTGGGTACGCGCCTGTATCCGTACCCAGGCCGGACAAAAGCCGAAGACACGCAGCATGTGGCACGTCTCCACGCCCCACCGGCCCGCACCGGTCTCCCGGCTCCTGACCGAAAGCCGGCCCGGGAACCAACCGACGCCGAAGCCGCAACCACTGTCGGCAGCGGATACCGAGGCTGCCGCCGAAGGGTTCGCGCGCGGCCTGCGCCACGCCCGCACCTACGCCGCCGAGCACGGCCACCTCTGCGTCCCCTCCAAGCACGAAAAGGACGGGTTCCTCCTTGGCCTGTGGCTGGGCAACCAGCGCGCCGCGGGCCCCCAGCTCTCCCCCGAACGCAGCCAGGCTCTGTCCGACCTCGACCCGTGGTGGAACCCGCCGTGGAGCACCCTGTGGCAGCGCATCTACCTGCGCGCACGACAGCTGCTGGGCTCAGGGACCACCCTCCGACCCGAGCAGGGCTTCCCCGGCACCAGCGAGAATCTCGGCACCTGGCTGTACCGGCAGTGCCAGGCCTACGACAGCCTCCACCCCCAGCAGCGCAAGCTGCTGGCCCAGATCGGCCTCACCACCGAAACCGCCCGCCACGCACGGCCGCGCCACCGCAACCTCGCCGAAGCCCGTGACCAGGGCCTCGACCACGCACGCGCCTACTGGAAGCAGCAAGGGCACCTGTGCGCCAGCGCTGCCGATACACACACCGGCTTCCCGATCGGCCAATGGCTGGCCAACCTCCGCGTACGGGCCAGACGCGGCATTCTTGACCTCGCTGTCGCGCAGCAACTCGAGGCGATGGACCCGTGGTGGGCACCACCCTGGCCCTCCGACTGGCAACGGGCCTGCTACAGGGTCCGCGGCCTCGTCCGATCTGGTCACACCCTCGACCCCGAAAACGCCTTCACCTCCTTCGACGACGAACTCGGTCAATGGCTCTACACCCAATGTGTCGGCTACCGGGGCCTGGCCGTGGAACAGCGCAAACAGCTCGCGGCCCTCGGTCTGACCTTGCAGACCGCCGCTACCGCACGCCCCAACCCCGCCGCCCAGAAGCCGTCCCTGGAAACCGGGCTCCACTACGCCCGCTCCTATGCCGCCCAGCACGGCGACCTCAACGCATCACCCTCCGACCGGCAGGACGGTTTCCCCGTCGGAGGCTGGCTGGCCCGCCAGCGGCACCAGGCCAACCTCCACGCCGACAAGTTCACCGCGCCCTACCCGGCCGACCCGCTCCTGGCTGCCATCGACCCCTGGTGGAACCCACCGTGGAACGGGGACTGGCAGATCAACCACCGCGCCGCCCGCACACTCGCCGAAAACGGCCTCACCCTCCTCCCCGAGCAAGGATTCCCCGGCACCCCCGACTGGACCGGGCAATGGCTCTACATCCAGTGCACCGCCTACCAACGCCTCCACCCCGGACAGCAGCACAGGCTCACGCAACTCGGCATCACCGCCGAAACCGCCCGCACCGCACGACCCCGCCGCGTCACCCAGCAAGCGCAATTCGACACCGGCCTGGATCACGCCCGCTCCTACGCCGCCCAGCACGGACACCTCGCCGTACCCAAGACCGAGAGCCACCACGGCTACCGGCTGGGGACATGGCTCGCCGACAAACGCCAACGAGCCGCTAACGGCACACTCCCCCACAGCCGTGCCGAAGCACTCAACGCCCTCGACCCCTGCTGGAACCCTCCCTGGGGTCTGCCATGGCAGACCACCTACCACGCCGTCAGAACCGAGACGCGCGGGCACGCTCTGAACGCGCAATCAGGCTTCCCCGGACTCCCCCCAGACGCCACCCGGTGGCTGCTCACCCAGTGCATCAACTACGACGACCTCCACCCGGGCCAGCGTGAGCTCCTCACCGGCCTCGGTATCACCGCCCAGGACGCCCGCGCCGCCCGCCCGCAGCAGGAAACACGCACCCGCCCCCGGGCCGGCGCCAGCCGCCCACGCCCCACCACCGTCTCGTCATCCATCGACGGCGGCCTGCCCTACGCCCGCGACTACGCACAAACGCATGACGGCCTCGGCACCGCCCACTACGACACCGAACACGACGGGTTCCCCCTGGGCTGGTGGCTGTACGAACAACGCAAACGCGCCAACGCCCACACCCGCCGCACCGGCCGCCCCTGGCCCCACGCACACGCACTCGCAGCACTCGACCCCTGGTGGAACCCACCCTGGAGAATCAGCTGGCAGCACATGTACACCGGGCTCCTTTCCACCCTCGCCGAACACCAGCGCCCGTCAGCAAGTCAACGCCACTGGCTGACCACCCAGCACACAAACTGGCCCATGCTCCACCCCGACCAACGCACACTCCTGACCACCAGCGGCCTCAACCCCACGAACAAGCACCTACCAGCGACCCAGCCAAGATGAGCAACAACCAAAAAACCTGAACGGCCATCACACACAACAAAAAAACACCACGTCAGAACCCCCGGCACCCGTCTACAACCACAAGCGGCCACCGATGACAGACCCACCAGCACCAACCAGCTATCTGATCAACCCAGCTCAGACGCCCACCACATGCGCATGATCACTGGGCGGGGACAGGAGATGGAGTAGCCGAGCAGCAGGTGGAGGAAGTCCGCGGTGCGCCGGCCTTCGGTGTCGGTGCCAAAGGTGTCGTCGAGGAACCTTTGCCAGCGGGGAGTGGGCATCGCCCGTGGGGCGACCGTGGTGGAGCGAGAGTGGTGCTGGGTAGCTGGGTCCGGCGGGGTCAGCGCGCCGCTCCTCAAGTCGACAACACCTTCGGGGGTGCACAGCGCGTACGGATCAGCGTCAAGGAGGCTGGCGTTCATGACCATGCCAGGGGACGCTTTGGCCTGCATCAGCAGGGCGTTCATGCCGGAGGTGGACAGAGCGCGGCGGCGGTGTCGGCGCAGGTCGGTGCTGGTGTAGGTACCGGTGGGGTCGTTGGTGGCGATGGCTTCGGCCATCTCTCCGACTGCCCAGAGCACGGTGTCTTCTTCGTCGAGCTGCCAGCGGTGTCCGGCCCAGCGGTACCAGCCCAGGCCCGGGACGTGCCGGTAGTCGCGGCCGTACAGGTGCACGAAGAGTTTGGCGTTGCCGCGGTCACTGAGGGAGTCCGGTAGCAGGCCGTGAGCGGTGGCTGGTTGCGGTGTGGTGGGCGCGGGTGTGGCCTGTGCTGGGAAGCCGGGAATGGCCAGTGCTTCCTGGACGGGGCCGGCGAGGATCTGCTGGGCCGCGGCCGCCGCATCGAATCCGCCTGTCCCTGGCTCGGTCGGCGTCATGAGGGTCGTCCTTCGATGTGGAGCGGTCGCCGGGCGCCGGCATCGAGTCCACTGCGGATGATCTGGGAGCAGCGTCGTTCCTGGCCGGGGCGGGCGTACAACGCGGCGTCCATGAGTATCCGCTCGGCGTCGGGGGCGTGGATGTAGCCGCTGGCTGCCAGTCCTCCGGCGGTGAAGGCGGCGCGGTTGAGCTTGTCGGAGAACCCTGCGCCTTCGGCGACCTGGGCGCAGGCCGTTACATCGGCAAGGACGGTCTCGAGGACCTGGCTGGCGCGGCCGCGGCCGCCGCCGGCTGCGATGACAGCCTGGCGGGCCCGCTGGGGGACGCCCTGGGGCGTCTGGGGGCGGCGAGGGACCGGGATGTCGAGGTGTCCCGTGCGGGCCAACTCGGTGGCTAGCCATTCGGGGAGTCCCGCCGGGGCTCGAGTTGGGCCGATGGGCGTGTAGGTGCCGGCAGCTGTGGTGGTGCCGGGGGCGACGATGTAACCGCCGGTGGAGCGAACGTCGACCTGCCAGGCAAGGGCCCGCCCCGCGCTGGATCCGGTAGAGCACAGGAAGCGGCGTGCGTTGGTGGTGCGGTACCAGATGTGGAGGCCCCCGGAGGGGGTCCTGACGCGCAGGGTGGTTTCGTCGGTGGCAGGGTCGGGCTGGCCTCGCAGGGCGGCGAGCAGCGCCAGAGTGTGGAAACCGTGCGCCAGGCCAGTCAGGTCGACCTGGTCGTGGATGGGGATGCCAGGCAGGAGGCGGTCTCGGTCCGGGACGGGCTGGGGGTGGGCGTCGATGTCGAGCACCACGAGGTTGGCGGGCCCGCAGGCGACTGCCACACCGAATCGCGGATTGGTGGACCACCAGGCGTGGATGCGGTCCGTGTTCGTGGTCGCGGCGTGAAAGCCGTGGCACCAGCGGCCGGCGGCGATACAGGGGCAGTCGGCGGAGCTGTGCTGGCGGGCCTGGCAGGGGGCGCAGTTAGCTGGCGGGGTCTTGCGGCCGGGAGCCAGGGGGAGCACTGGCCAGCCTTGGTTAGCGCACCAGAGGGCGTGGGTCAGCGGGCCCGAGCGCTGCTCGTGGCGGCTGTCCTCAGCCAGGCTTGGTGGCACAACGTCCTTCCAGTTCTTCGGTCGCTTGCGGCGGGCTCGCTGTCCAGCCCACCGGAGAAGGAAAGCTCCTGGTCAGCTGGCTCGTGTGAGGTTCGGAGCGACCGAAGCGACTCAACATCCAAACAGGGTCAACATAGATTAGCGAAGGACGGATTTGCGATGTGCCACACCGGTTCAGGTCGCAGGTTGTCCGCCGTCTAATCCGGGGCAGAGCGACTGACGGTCGCTTCAGTCGCTGGGTCCACGTCCCGAGAAAAAGCCAGCTCAGTGGACGTGCTGGGGTTCGCAAGCGACCGAAGCGACCGATGCCCCGGTATATGACGCGCACACGCACACGCAGGAACGTCGCCATAATCCCAACCTTGAGTCGCTTCAGTCGCTGAAGCGCGTCCCGAGGCCACCCTGACCAGCGACTTCTTCAGCGACCGAACAGCAGCGACCAAGCAGCGACTTAACCCCGGGCTCATCCCAAGAAGGGTCAAGCGACTGACGCGACTCGTGCGCCGCGTGCCTCTTCAGTCGCTGCTGCAGGCGCTTATCTGCAGGTGGGACGGCCTGCGCCGAACAACCCAGGCGCCCCAAGCGACCGAAGCGACCCAAGACAGGGAACACGCTAACTCTTTGCTTGCAGGTCGGAAGCCACCCGATGGTTCAGTCGCTTTGGTCGCTGCGCCCGCGCCTCCGTCGAGATTCTGAGGACGAAGCACAGCACCTTCGAAGACCGGTCACGTCGCTCGAATGGGCAGTGTGCTGGTCCCCAGCCGACGCTCTCAGATACCCTCCAATGACGAATGGTCTTTCCACTCGGAGGACAGCATGAGCGCCCAGCCCGCGGACACCGGCCCTGCCCCCCAGGCCGCGCCCACAATCCGCAGCGTGCGCGCAGCCCTCCCCCCGGAACACCGGTCTGGCTTCAACGAGCAGATCGACAACACTGAGCTTCACATGATCGGCAAGGTCCTGGCCGACTGGGATGCTCGTGCTCGGGCCCTCGCGAGCCCGGCCATGCTCGCCATGGCGCGACGTATCGCCGACGAACGGGCCGGCCGGGCCGAAGCTTCCACCACGGCGTCCGATGCCGAAGTTCGGGCCATCGCCCCGTCCCTACGCCCGTAGTCTGGCTCCGTGCCGTACGAGATCGACCTCAGCTCCGAGGTCGTCGCCGACTTCCAGCTTCTCCAGCGCTGGGCCCGCCGTTCCCTCGAGGCGGCCCTCCTGGTGGCCTCTGGCGACCCGCATCGGCTTCCTGCCATCCCTCAGCAGTCTGAGCACGCCCGTATCTTGAGCTTCGCCGACGGCCGCGGGCTGTGCATGGTGGAGATCGACGACGAAGGTAAGCGCTTGGTTGTCCGGCTTATCGAACCGCCCCGCTGACCGGCAACGGTCTCGACAGCAAGGGGAGAGCTCATGGCACCGTCGCCGGACGGCTTCACCGACTGGAAGTGGAAGCTGGCCACACTGCTGCGCCCCCGGCGCAGCGAGTTCTGGCTCTACTACCGGTGCGATGCCGATGCCGGACACCAGATGGTGAAGGTCTGCGAGCGCTCTGGCTACGACTTCGCTGTGCTGCACTTCAGGATCTGCCACGAGTGCCGGCACGGCCTCGTGGCGAAGATCCGCGTCACCGAGGAATGGACCCGTCAGGGGTACGCCACGCGGATGGTGCAGCGGGCGATACGCGGGTGCGAGACCTACTCCTGGTCGACCACCAACCGGTCTGAGGACGGCGAGCTGTTCTTCCCGACCCTTCAGGCAGCGCTCGGAACTGCCTTCACCCGTCGCGAGCGGGTGTGCGAGCACATCAAGGATTGCCGCCGCGGGCATGCCCGACCCCGCATGGAACGTCCGCCGACCAGCCCCCAGCGCGCCATGGAGCGCCGATCTGCCGCCTAGCTAGAGCTGGGTAGTCCGGCGCTGGTCGTAGAGCGTCCACGCGCGCCCGGTGATGAGGACGACCCAGAGCTCGCCATCACCCAGGTAGTGATTGCAGCAGCGAGCGGTTCACCGGCCGGAGGGGCTGCGCCAACGGCCGGTGACGTCCATGGTGCGCCAGTCGCCGACCTGGTCGATCCACACCCACCAGGTGCGACGCACGGCCTCGACCTCGTCGGCGGGTGGCGCCTGGGGCAGCAGTTCGGGGACGGCCATCACTCGACAGCTGCACCTTGGCCATCCGGATGGCCTGCTCGGATCGGTTGTTGTCGAAGGGGACCCGCCAGTCGAAGGCGAACCTGAGCACTTGGTCGCGCTCGGTGTCGAGGCGGTCGAGGAGATTCGCGGCCTTCGACCGCCTGCGGCGCGGCTCGCCCGGTGCGCGGGCCGGATGCAGCGCCCGACCGGCGGCGACGATCTCCTCGTAGCGCGCCGCGATGCACTCGAGCGCGTCCACGGTGAAGCCGGTCGCGTGCTCGTGCACGGCCCGGATGGCCTTGATCTGGTCCCAGACCTCGACCAGCAGGACAGCGAGATCCTCGGCCCACCCCTGCGGCGCATCGGCGGGTGCGTTCTCGGCCACGCCCGCGAGTTCGCGCAGGTGGTGGGCGTTGCACAGGGCGTGGACGGCGCCGGTGTAGGTCTTGTACGGCTTCCAGCCGTCGTGGACCGCTATCCCGCCGAATTGCGGCAGGACGCCCATCGCCTTGAACGCCTCCACCCCGCGCTTGGTGTGGACCTGGTAGAACGTGAGGGTGCGGGTGTGGAGTGCGGGGTCGACTCACGCCGACACCGCGCATGTCCGTTTCGGGTCGAAATGACCAAGTCCCGTGATGCATGATGATTTCGGTTGACCCGCCGTCGCCCCAGGACGTAGAGGAGATACCCGATGTCTTCGACTGCAATGTCCAGCCGGTCGACCGCGCGTCGGTGTCGATCCCGCAGTTGGACGGGCCCGGCCCGGACGCGTGCGTCAGCGACGGCGACCCGAGCAGCGCGCCGTGCTGGTGCGCGATTGTCCTCGACCGCGCGGACGACGAGGACGACGATGACGGGGTCTTGGACATGACCGTCACCGTGTCCGCCGAGCCACCCGGGCAGCTGTAGGTGACCGGGGACCGCTGCGACGCGGGCCTATTGCGCGAGCTGGAGAGCTGGCGGCACGACGGGAAGCCAGAGCGGAGCGTCGACGTCTTCGTGACGTTCGCGGGGGATCCGGCCGTGCTCACCGCCGCCGGGCTGGAGGTCGGCCACCACGACGGCGAGGTGGCGACCGGCACCGTGCGGCTCGCCAACGTGGCCGCGCTGGAGGCGGTGCCGGGCGTGCGGTGGCTGGCCGCCTCGGCGCGTACGCATCTGCTGATCGACCGCAGCATGCCGGAGATCAAGGCCACCGCCGTGCGCCCCCAGGCCCCGCCGTACTCGGTCGGCGGGACGCCCGGGGTGACCGGCAAGGGCGTGCTGGTCGGCATCCTCGACAACCGGCTCACGGTCACGCATCCGACGTTCACGGTGCCCGGGGTCGTGCCGCCGAAGAGCCGCGTGATCGGCTACTGGGACCAGGTATCCCCCGCGGTCGGCCAGGGGCCGCCCGGCTTCCCGTACGGGGTCTGGTGGGACCAGGCCGCCGTCGCCGACGTGGTCGCGAACAACCTGATGAACGCGATCTGGACCAGTTCGCAGTCCGACCACGGCTCGCACGTGGCAGGCATCGCCGCGGGCAGCGGCGCGGGTGGGGACGCGGGGCTGCCGCCGTTCCGGCTCGTCGGCGTCGCGCCGGAGGCCGACATCGTCTTCGCGAACTCGGCGATGGTGCTGTCCGCCAGGGCCGCCTCCGACGGGCTGCAGTTCGTGTTCGAGCTCGCGGCGCAGCGCGGCCAGCCGTGCGTGGTGAACATGAGCTTCGGCACGCACGAGGGCGCCCGGGACGGCAGCTCGGCGCTGGAGCTCGCGATCGACCGCCTGCTGCACGACGGCGCCGGCAACCCGCTGCCCGGCCGGGCGGTCGTGGTCGCGGCCGGCAACGAGGCCGACATTCGGCGGCACGGCCGTAAGGACATTCCCGCCTTCGGTACCGCCACGTTCCGTCTCGACGTCGAGCCGATCGTGTTCCCGAACGGCTTCGCGCTGCCGGCCGACAACGCAGACGACAACCTCTACCTCTGGTACGACGGCGCCGCGAAGCTGGAGGCGCGAATCTCGCCGCCGCGGTTCAACCCGAGCGCGTGGAACCCGCCGGGCATGACCAGCACGGTGTCGATCGCCGGCACGAAGGTCGCGGTCATCGCCGCGAACGCGGGGCCCGAGCCGAACGGCAAGCGGAAGATCGACTTCTCGCTGCCGGGACCCGTACGGCAGGGGCAGTGGGTGCTGGAACTGCGCGAGACCGCGGGCCACGCGGCGACCGTCGACCTCTGGGTCGAGCGCAGCGACATCGACGGCTATCCGCAGCTGGCGTACGGCGACAGCGTCAAGGAGAACACGATAACCTGCCCGAACTCGGCGCGCGGGGTGATCTCGGTCGGCAACTACACGGCCGAGCCGGGCGACCCGCGGCTCGGCGAGCACTACGGCGAGATCTACTGCTCGTCGAGCTGGGGCATCGACGGCACCTGGGGCGCGACGCCGGACCAGGTCCGCCCGCACGTGGTCGCTCCGGGCCGCAGGATCGTCTCGGCCAGCGTCGGCGCCCCGGTGCACGAGGACTATGTCCGCGGCCGGTTCGCCGGGATCACGCTGCGCCGGCACGTCGTCGAGACCGGCACCAGCCAGGCGGCGCCGCACGTCACCGGCGCGGTGGCGCTGATGTTCCAGAAGAACCCGACGCTGACCTACCGCCAGGTGCGCGACATCCTCGCCGCCACCGCGCGCAAAGACCAGATTCCACCCGAGCTCGTGCTGCCCAACGCGGTGTGGGGCGCCGGCAAGCTGGACGTGGCGGCCGCTCTCGCGGCGACGCCGGCCCCGTGACCGGCCCGGGCTCGCTGGAGCGGGTCGCGTCGCTGCTCGGCAACGCGCTCGGCGCGCTGGGCGGCGCGTTGGCCGACCCCGGCGCCGTGCTGTCCCGGCTCGGCGTCGCGCTCGACGACGAGGTGCTCGCGCCGGCCGGCCCGGCCGCGGCGTCCGTGGTCGCCGCCGCCGTGGACCTCGTCGACGCGGTCGCGGCGCTGGACGTGTCAATCGGCGGCGACGACACGTTCGGCATCACCACCAACGGCGCCGTCGTCGTCGACCGGATCGCCACCGTCCTGTCCGGACTGTCCACCTGGGAGGCCGCGGTCACCGGCGCGCTCGGCTCGCTGGACCCGGCTCGGCGGGCACGCGCCGGCGGCCTACTGTCCGGGCTGCCCGGCCGGGTTCTGTCGCTGGTCGTCGTCGACGGCCTGCGTGCCCGGATGCCGACGCTCTCGGCGGTCCTCACGCTCACCGGCCTGATCGAGGCGCGAGACGTGCCCGGCGACCCGGCGGATCCGGCCTTCCCCTCGTTCGTCTCGTGGACCGTCCACTGGGGACGGATTGGTCGGCTGCTCACCGACCCGCTGTCGCTGCCGCGCGACGCGTACGGGTTCGGGGCGGCCAGCTTCGACGGGACGGTGCTGCTCGGGATGCTCGCCCGGCTCGTCGACGACGGCGACGAGCGCAGCGCCCGGCCGTACGTGACCACCGGCACCGGCGGGATCGGCGCCGTGCTGCAGGCGCCAGGGTTCGTCGTCGCGGTCGAGGGCTCAGACCTGCTGTTCCCGCAGCGGTTCGGGATCCAGGCCGCCTCGACCCGGGACGAGCAGCTCGGCGAGCGGGTCACCGCGACGCTCGGCGTGGCCGGAACGGTGCCTGCCGACGCGATGCTGCGGCTCTCGCCGGACCTCACCGTGTCCGTCACGCCGGCCTCGACGCTGACCGCGAGCGTCACGGTCACCGCCGGCAAGGCGGGCGAGCGCGTGACCGTGCTCGGGCTGACCGGTGTCGCCGGCCTCTCGGTGGAGACCGTGGCCGTCACGATCTCGGTCACCGCGGGCAAGGGCGTCACGGTCGGCGTCACGGCCGCCAGCGCGCGCCTCGACCTCGACCTCGGCGGCGCGGGCGGGCTGCTCAAGGCCCTGCTGCCGAAAGACCTGGCCGCCGGGTTCGACCTGGGCCTCGACCTGTCCGGCGGCGCCGTGCGGGTGCGCGGCGGTGCCGGCCTCGCCGCCTCGTTCCCAGTCCGGCTCTCGCTCGGGGCGGTCGAGGTGACCGCGGTGACCGTTGGCCTCGCGGCGGGCGGCTCCGGCGTACCGGTCGAGCTGTCCGCGAGCCTGCGCACGAGCCTCGGCCCGCTGACGATTCTCGTCGAGCGGATCGGCGTGATCGCGACCCTGGACGCCCCCGCCGGCGGCGGCAACCTCGGTCCGCTGCAGATCGAGGCCGGCTTCCGGCCGCCGAACGGGCTCGGGATCGCGATGGACGCCGGGCCGATCAGCGGCGGCGGGTTCCTCGCGGTCGACGGCAACCGGTACGCCGGGGTGCTGCAGGTCAAGCTGAGCTTCCTGGCGATCACGGCGTACGGGCTGTACGAGCAGACGAACGACGGCTCGCCGTCGTTCGTGGCGGTACTCGGGATCCGGTTCTGGCCGGGGATCCAGCTCGGGTTCGGGTTCGCTATCACCGGCGTCGGCGGCCTCGTCGGCCTGAACCGGCGTGCGGACGTGGACCTGCTCCGGCAGCGGCTCGCGTCCGGCGCCGCGGGCAACGTGCTGTTCTGCGACGACCCGGTCAAGAACGCGCCCACGCTGCTGGGCGACCTCGCCGCGTTCTTCCCCGCGCAGCGCGGGTCGTTCGTGGTCGGGCCGACCTTCCAGCTCAGCTGGGTCGCGCCGATCGTGCGGGTCGACGTGGCGATCCTCATCGAGCTGCCCGGGCCGTCCCGGATCGTGATCCTCGGCTCGGTCAAGGTCATGATCGGGATCGACGAGACGTTCGCGCTGCTCTACCTGCGAATGGACTTCCTCGGCGTCCTGGACTTCGAGCAGAAGTTGATCTCGCTCGACGCGTACCTGGTGAACTCCCACGCGCTCGGTGTCTTCCGGCTCACCGGCGGGATGGCGTTCCGGCTCTCGTACGGCGCGAACCCGTATATTTTGCTGTCCGTCGGGGGCTTCCACCCGCGCTTCGACCCGGGACCGCTGAACCTGCCGGTCATCGCGCGTGTCGGCGCCGTGCTGGACGTGAACGTGGTGGCGCGGATCTACCTGCGCCTGGAGATGTACGTCGCGTTCACCTCGAACACCCTGCAGCTCGGCGCGAAGGTCGAGGCCGGGCTGGAGCTCGGGCCGATCAGCGCGCACGGCTACCTGTCGTTCGACGCGCTGATCCAGTTCCGCCCGTTCGCGTTCGACTTCGCGTTCGCGGCGGGCTTCTCGATCGAGGTCTTCGATGTCTCGCTGTGCAGCGTGGACGTCTCCGGCCGGCTGACCGGTCCCGGGCCGCTGGTCGTGCACGCCGAGGCGAGCGTGCGGCTGCTGTTCGTCAAGGTGTCCGGCAGCGCGACGGTCTCGCTCGGCGGCAACGACGCCGACCGGCCGGCGCCGGTCCCGAGCATCGTGCAGGCGCTGAAGCCCGAGCTGTCCCGGCGGGAGAACCTGCGGGCCGAGGGGGAGGACGTCGACGTCGTACTCAAGCCGGGGATCGCCGTCGACGGCGTGCTGGTCTCGCCGGTGGGCGCGCTGATCTGGGAGCAGAAGCGGGCGCCGCTGGAGACGCTCGTCGACCGCTTCGAGGGCGCGCCGCTGACCGGGAAGGCGCAACTCGCGCTGACCGGGCCGGCCGGCTGGGCGGTCACCGACGAGAGCGACTGGTTCAGCCCCGGCACGTTCACCTCGCTCGACCTCGCGGCCGCGCAGACGATGAACAACGCGACGTTCCAGGTGCTGCGCTCGGGCATCCGGATCGCGAGTGGCGGCGACGCGAAGGCGCCGACGGCCGTGCCGTACTCGCCGAAGATCTCGCTCGTGAAGCGGCCGTCGCCGACCCGGTTCGCGGCGACCGTCGGCTCCTATCTGACGCCGGCGCTGGCGGCGGCACTGTCCGAACGTGACACGACGCCGCGGGTCGAGGCCGGGCTGCCGAAGGTGGCGGTCGTGGCGGAGACGTACGACGTGCACTCCGCCGGCGGCACGACGGTCGCCAGTGGAGAGACGCCGTTCCAGGCGTTCCAGCTGTCCCGGCTGGGACCGGGGCTGGTCGCGACGCCGAGCGCCGACGTGGTGGTGACGCTGTGACCGACCTGACGTTCACCAGCTGGCAGCGCTCGTCGCTCTTCGACCTGGTGCCCGATCCCGCGCCGCACGACGGCCGGCTGGTCGGCTCGCTCGACCTCCGGCTGGACGACCGGCAGCAGCCGGACACCGCGGGCGGCGCGGTGCCGTTCGCGCTCGTCGCGCCGCGGGACGTCGCCGCGCTGAAGCCCGGGGTCGTCGCACGGACCGCGCCCCGGGCGGACGCGCCGGACGCGGAGACCACGAAGCTCGTGCACGTCGACTTCGCCGACCCGGACCTGCCGTGGCGGTACACGCCGCGCAAGGCCGCCGGCGACGTGCTGCCGCCGTGGCTGGTCGTGCTCGTCGGCACGACCGAGGAGCTGCGGGTGGATTCCGGCACGGTCGCGATCCTGCGGCGGTCGGTGCTGGAGAAGCACGATCTGGCCACGTCCGCGTTGTGGGCGCACGTGCAGGACGACGGGCGTACGCGAGCCTCCCGGCTCCTCTCGCCGCGCAGGCTGGACCCGCAGACCGAGTACCGGGCGGTCGTCGTCCCCGCGTTCGACGACGCGGGCGCGCCGGCCTGGGACCTCGCCGGCGGCCGGCAGCCAGCCACGCTGCCGGTCCTGCACTGGTGGCGGTTCTGGACCGCCGAGGAGGGCGACTTCGAGACGCTCGCGTTCGCGATCACCGCGCGGTCGTCCGCGGGGCTGGGGCGGGCGCCGCTGGCGTACCGGAGGGGGCCGGTCGACCTCGGACTGGAGGTCCGCGGCGCGATCACGAACCTCGGCGGCGACCCGGACGGCGCCGACGAGGCAGCCGCGCGGGCGGACCTCGCGGCGTTCGTGGCCGCGGCGCGGGCGCTCGCCGATCCGCTCGGGCGCGGGGTGGTGAGCCTGCCGGACTACGGGCGGCCGTGGGTCACCGGCTCGTCGGCGTGGGCGGACAGGCTGAGCGCCGACCCGCGCTTCCGCGGCACGGCCGGCCTCGGGCTGTGGATGGGCCTGGAGTGGCAGGATGAGCTCGTCGCCGCGGCGGCCGACCAGCTCGGCGCGCTGCCGCTCGCCGGGCACCTCATCGCCCAGCTCGCGCTGGGCCTGCACGCGGCGGGATCGCTGTGGGAGCGGCGGATCCCCGACGACCCCGTACGCCGGATCGACCTGTTCGCGCCGTTGATGCGCCGGCTACGGACGCCGACCGGGACTGCGCTCGACGCGCTGACCGGGCCGGCGAGCCCGCTCGAGGCCGCCCTGTTCTCGTCGGCCGCGCGCCGGATGCTGCGCCGCGGCGCCGCCTGGACGCGGCACACCGCGACCGGCTTCGTGTCCCGGCCCGACCTGATCGCGGCGGCGAACGCCTGCCCGCTGCCGCTTCCGGTGCCGTCCGGGCTGCCGCACGTCGACGAGATCGCCCGCCGGCTCGGGCTGCCGACGCTCGGCGAGCTGCCGCTCGAGCCGCGCCGCGATCCGCCGCCGGTCGGCGAGCACCGGCTGAACGTGGTGGACCTACGCCGGTTCCTCGACCCGCTGCTGCCGCGCGGCAAGATGCCGGAGTGCGCGCCGCCGAACCTCGACGGCGCGGCCGGGGTGGTGAGCGCGGCGATCGACCCGCGCGGTCCGGACGCGCCCCCGGTCCGGCGCGTCCGGTCCCGGGTCAAGGGCCTGCCGCTGCTGACGCTGGAGCCGCCGGAGCTACCGGTGGGCATCGACCTGCCGACGTGGACGCTGCTGCGCGACCGAGCCAAGGAGTGGCTGCTGCCCGGGATCGGCACGCTGCAGAAGCACTCGGTCGTCGCGATGCGGACGAACCCGGCCTTCATCGACGCGTACCTGGTCGGCCTCAACACCCAGTTGCACTGCGAGATGCACTGGCGGAACATGCCGGTCGACCGGCGCTGCACGCCGCTGCGGATGTTCTGGGGGCACGTCGACTTCGAGACCGGGAAGCGGGAGGCGGACATCGTCCCGGTCGAGTCGTGGCCACTCGCCTCGGACCTCGGCGATCTCGGGCACCAGGTCACGCAGCCCGGCGACACGACCGGCAAGCAGGACCTGGTGATCGTGTTCCGGACGGACCTGTTCCGGCGCTACCCGCGCACCCTCGTCTACCTCGTCCGCCCCACGCCGACCGCGGACGCCGCGCTGCTGGCGACGCCGGACTTCTCGTACGCCGCGGCGAACAAGGCCGACCGGCGGTTCCTCGGGCCGATCTTCCAGGGCGCGCTGGCGCCGGACGTCGTGTTCTTCGCGTTCGACGTCGATCCGTCCACACTGGACCAGTTCTGGCTGGTGCTGGACGAGCCGCCGTCGGAGCTGCGGTTCCGGTCGGTGGACGCGGCGGAGAACCCGGTCGGCGGTGGCGCCACGACCGGAGCGACGTTCGCGGCCGCGACCATCGACACGCCGACCCGGGTCGGGTTCGACGGCGACTTCCTCGAGCGGCTGGGGTTGGCATGACGTACGTATCGCGCCGGGACGCCCTGCTGCAGGGCGCCACCGGGACCGCCGCGGACCGGATCGCCGACATCTCGATCCAGCTGGCCGGGGACCTCACGCCCGACTCGCGGGCGGAACTGGAGCAGCGGCTGACGGCCGTCCAGGCCCTCGCCGCCGCGATCGACGCCGAGCGCACGCTGCTGGCGGGCGCGCCGGCCGGCGAGCTCACCGACGAGGCGGCGGAGCGGGCGGTGCTGGCCTGGCTGTGGGGACCGCCGAAGGCGCGCACCGGCGACATCCTCGGCGCGTTCGGCGCCGACGCGGTGCGCGTGCTCGCCGGGACCGCGCCGCCGATGCCCGCACAGGTGAACGCCGCGCTGGCGGTGGTCCGGCAGGAGCGGCCGGGGCCGGAGATCGTGCCGAGCCTGCGGGCGAGGCTCGGCGCCGACGCTTTCGACACGCTGGTGGCGTCCGCCGTACGGACCCGGCTCGAGCTGCCCGCCGCCGAGCGGCCCGTGCTCGTCCGGGACGTGTGCGTGCTGCTGCCCGTACGGCTCGAGACGCTGTTCCGGCAGGACGGTCCGCGGTGGACGATGCTGCTACGGGTCGTGCCGGACGAGGCGTCGATACGCCGGGACGACCCGGTCCCCACCCCGGCCGAGGTCGCGATGCTGACCCAGATGTGGCAGGACACCTGGAACGCACTCACCCCGGCGCAGCGCGCGCTCCCGCCGTCGGACTGGCTGTCGCGCGACCTGTGCCCGCCGGCGTGGGAGCGGTTCTGCCGCCAGGTCGCGCCACCGCGGGCCGCGTGGCTTGTGGGGGCGTACCCGCCCGTGGTCGGCGCCGGCGGCGTGACCGTCGCGGCGCCGGACGCGGCCGAGCACACCACGCCGCCGAACCGGGTCGGCGGCTTCCCCCCGTCGCTGGAGGTGTGGTGCTCGTTCGGCGCCGGCGACCCCGTGCTGGTCGGATCGTCCCCTGTGGACACCTCGGCGCTGGTCTTCGACGTGGTCGGCGCCCGCGCGGAGGCCGACGGCACGGTCGTCGAGCAGGCCGACCGCTGGTGGGTGTCCTGGCAGGCCGCCAAGGACGTCGGCCTCGGCCTGGAGATCGCACTGCCGGACGGGCGCGGGCCGGACGACATCGGCGTGCTCTACGTGGTCGGGGTCGGCGACGAGGAGCCGGCCGGGCACCTGCGGGCGCAGGCCGACGCCGGCGAGCTGGCGCTGCTGCCGCTCGGCGCGCCCACCAACGCCGTGGACGGCCAGCAGGCCGCGAGCCTCGGCACCGACCCGGGGGAGTGGCGGGACACCGCGGCGTTCCGGGTCGAGGGCATCCGGGTCAACCCGCTCGCGCGGCCGCTGACCGGTGCGCCCGACTCGCTCCCGGCGGTGCCCGGCTCGGCGGGGACCCTCGACCAGCTGCTCGTTCGGGCGCTGTGGCCGGCGCTGTGGGGGCACCAGTTGCGCGAGGTGTGGGGGATGCGCGAGGACGCCGACCGGCTCGGCGCCTGGGCCGCGGACCACCTGCGGCCGGAGGGGCCGCTGCCGCCCGTACGGATCGCCGAGCAGCCGTACGGGCTGTTGCCCGCCTCGGTGATGACCGGCTGGCGGATCTCGGCGGAGGAGGGCGAGCTCGCGGCGTGCGAGGAGCGGATGCTCGCACCGCTGCTCGTCCTACGCGACGCACTCGCCGCCGGCGCGCGCGGGCACGGCACCGCGGTCGGCGCGGACACCGCCGGGCTGCTCGAGATCTTGGGCCGGGACGCGGTCTCCGCCGGATACGCGCACCGGCTGTTGCTCCCGGCCACGCTCTGGGCCGCGCTGTGGAACGCGACGACCGGCGTCGAGGCCGACCGGTTCGCCGAGGAGGTGCGGGCCGCCTTCGAGCCCGCCGTGAACCTGCTCGGGCGGGAGCCGGCGCGGGAGTACCTCGCTGCGACCGAGGCCGACCGGCTCACGCTGCCGCTGGTCGCGCCGACCCGGTGGCCGTCGTGGTTCTACGAGCCCGGCCGGGTCGACGAGAACGGCAACTCGGTGCCGGCGATGACCGTCGAGGACGGCCTCGCGCGGCTGGTCAAGACGCTGCTCGACGAGCGGCCCGGCCCGTGGGACCGGGCCATCGAGGCGTGGCGCGAGCTGCTGCCCGACAGCCTGCTCGTCCGGCTGCTGCTGCACTCGGTGATGCTGGCGGTCGCCGCGGTGGCCCGCGTGAACGCCGGCTCGGGCGACCCGCTGCTGGAGCCGGAGATCGGCTCGACCGGCAACCCGACGCTGCTGCGCTCGCTCGGCCAGGCCTGGTCGCCCGGCGACCCGGACGACCACGCGGCCGGCTTCGTGCTGCGGGTGCACCGCGACGGCCTGGCCCGGCTGTACGAGCTGCTCCGCGAGCCGCCGCCGGACCTGCTGTCCGACGTGGAGCGTGCGCTGCGGTCCACTCTGGACACCGCGACCCACCGCGCCGACCCGTGGCTCACCGGGATGGCGGCGCGCCGGCTCGACCTGCTCGCCGCGAAGCCGGACACCCGGTACCGGCTCGGCGTGTACGGCTGGGTGGACGGGCCGATGCTCGGCACGCCAGGCCCGACCGAGGGCGGGCTGCTGCACGCACCGTCGCACGCGCAGGCGCTGACTGCGGTCGTGCTGCGGGACAAGCAGGTCACCGACCGGCTCACCGATCCCGCCAGCCGCGACCTGTGGTCGATGCAGCTGGAGTCCGATCGGATCCGGCTCGCTGAGGAGATGGCCGAGGAGGTCCGGATCGGGGCGCACCTGCACGAGGCGCTCGGCCGGCAGGTGGAGCGGATCGTCGGTACCCGCGCCGGTGTGGACGCGCTGCGCTCGCAGTTCCCGATGCGCGGTGGGCAGGCGGAACCCGGCCGGGTCTGCTCAGGGCTCGCCGCGCTGACCGCCCTGCTGTCCGCCGCGCCGCCACTGCCGGTCTCCCCGGCGCAGAAGGAGCTGCTGGAGGGGCTGCGGGACGCGCTCGACGCGTACGGGGACCTGCTGGTCGCGGAGGCCGTGCACCAGGTCGTGACCGGCCGGGCGGACCTCGCCGGCGCGGCGATGGACGCCGCCGCGGGGCTTGGCGCGCCGCCGACGCTCGCGTTCACCGAGACCCCGCTGGCCGCCGACGGGCTCACGTCCGCGGTGGTGGCCGCGGTGCCCTACGTGGCGCCGCTCGCCGGTGACGGAGTCGCGCCCGCTCTCATCGCGGACGCCTCGGTGGCCGCGGCGGTCGCGGCGGCGACGGGCCCCGCCTCGGCGTGGACCTGGGGCACGGTCACGCTCTCCGACCTCGGGCTCGCGCCGGAGGACACGCTCGTGCTGTCGCCGGACCTGCTTTCGGCGATGGCGGCGTACCGGCTGGGTGCCCCGCCGGACGGCGGCACCGGACCGGGCTGGCAGCGGCGCGCCCGCGACCTCGTGCACGCGCTCGGCAGCCAGCCGGCGCTCGCGAGCGACGTCGCGAATACCGAGGACTCCGCCGGCGTCGCCGCCCTCGACGCCGCGATCCTCGCCGACCTGCGCACCCGGTACGCCGAGCTGCGCGACGAGGCGCAGCGGACGGTGGACGCGCTGGCCGCGGCGGCCGACACGCCGTCCCGGGTGGCGGCGCTGCGCCGGGCGCTGCGGTGGGGGGTCACGCCGATGGTCGGCGAGACCGAGCAGTCGGCGTTCCTGGCCGCGCTGCTCGACGGCGTCGAGCCGGCCGACGCGGGGCTGCTGCCGTCGCTCGCCGGCCGCGCCCACGACGCGCTCGCCGCCCGACTGCAGGCCGCACCGCCGATCGGCGCGCGGGAGCCGGTCGGCCGCGCGATCGCCGAGCTCGCCGCGCGCGAGGGCCAGTTGGCCGTGCTGTCCGTGGTGCCGCTCGGCACGCTGCGCGAGCTCAGCGGGCTTACCGCTGCCGCTGACCCGGGGCTCGACGAGGAGTGGCTGCCGGTCGTCGCGGCGGTCCGGCCGCACGTCGCCCGGCTGGAGGCCGTGCAACTCGCCGCGCTCGTCGGGGATGCACCGTCCCTGGCGCCGACCTCGAGCGCGCCAGGCGACCACTGGCGTACGACGGCGCTGGCCGGCTTGCGGGCCGCGCGGACCGCGCCGGGCGGGAACCCGCGCGCGGCGCTGCCGCGGTTCGTCGCCGGCTACGGGCTCGGGGACGTGTGGTCGGCACAGCCCGACGCGCTGGTGGCGACCGGGCTCGTGGACAGCTGGAGCGAGTCGGTGCCGCGGTCCCGGCAAACCACGACGGCCGCGTTCGGGTTCAACGCGCCGGCCGCTAGGCCGCCGCAGGCGATCCTGCTGGCGGTGCCGCCCGATCTCTCGGCGTCGTACGGGGTGGGAGCCACGACCGAGGGGCTCGTCGCGGTGCTCGTGGACACCCGGCGGCTCGCACACGCGCGGGCCGGGCGGGCCGAGCACCTCGGCGGGCTGCAGGCCGCCGTGCCGACCGTGCTGCTGGAGGGCACCGGACAGACCGGGTTCAAGGTCGAAGGGACGTCGTTCTGATGGCCGACCGCTATGACGTCCACCGCCGGATCGAACCCGACCCGACCCGGCGGTCGCTGGCCGCTGGCTTCGCCGCGGGCGTGCACGACCCGGTGTGGTTCCTGTCCCGGCAGTGGCAGATGGGCGAGCATCAGGGCGAGAACGCGACCACGCCGGTGCTCGTGACGTTCTCGGCGTCGTCGTCGCCGGTGCAGCCCGCGCCGGACGACCCGGCCGGCGATCCGGCGGTGGTGCCGGCCGAGGCGCTCGTCGAGTCCGAAATGGACAGCTGGTGGACGCTGGGACGGCGAGTGCGGGTGGGTGCCGCGCTGGGCCTCGATCCGTCTGCTGTCAACCCTGCGTACTTGCTGGTCGATCCGCCGCCGCCGTACGAGGGGCTGGCCGGTGCGCTCGACGGGCTCGCCGCCTGGCGGGACCCCGAGCCGCTGGGGCTCACCGCGGCGGACTTCGCCGGGATCCCCGGTGTGCCGCCGTTCCGGTGGGACCCGGCGGAGCTGGTCTACACGGCCGAGTTCCCGGTGGGGGACACGACGCTCGCGCTGCCGCGGCACCGGGGCGGGCGGGTCGACTGGTTCTCCGGGTCCGCCGCGGGGCCGGTGTCGCTCGCCGCGGCGGCCGAACGGCGTGCGTACCCGGTAGCGCTGCACTACCCCGGCGCGCCGAACAGCCGGTTCTGGGAGATCGAGGACGCGGCGGTCGACATCGGCGGCTACCCGCCGGACAGCAGCCACGTCGCGACCACGCTGCTGCTGGAGCTGATCTCGACGCACGGCGACGACTGGTTCGTGTTCCCCGTCGACGCGGCCGCCGGGTCCGTGCTCACGCTGCCGTCGGTCCTCGTGACCGACTCCTTCGGTGACTCGTACGCGGTGGCGCCGCCGCCGGACTGGTACCTCTTCCGGACCTCCGGGCTCTCGCCGTCCTCACTCGTCGTGTGGCTGCGGGCGGTCACGCCCGTCGAGGGAGAGCCGGTCGAGGAGGTGCTGCTGGGCCTGGACGAGTACGCGAACCTGATGTGGGCGGTCGAGCGGCGGCTCGACGGCCACGCGGTGCCGGCGCAGCCGCCGGCGCCCGTGCCGCAGCACGTGGAGCCCCCGTCCTACGTGTACGCCGCCGGGCAGGACGCGGCCGCGCACTGGCACCCGTACGAGGTCGACGACCGGCGCCGCTTCGTGCAGCGTCGGCTGGCCGACCTGTCTGGTCCCGACCCGGTCCTCCTGCCGGCGGCCGCCGCCGAGGTGCTGCGCGTCCGCGGTCCCGGCGGCGAGACCGTCCACGAGATCGAGCCGGCCACGATCCCGTCGATCGGCGTCACGTTGACCCGCCGCCACCGCTTGGCGCGCGACACCTCCGGCGCCCCGATCCTCTGGTCCCAGCGACAGCGCACCCCGTTCCTCCGCCCACCCACGAGAGCGACCCGCTTCGATGTCCTGAGCGAGGACCGCCCCCAGGGATAGGGCCGCTCAGGGGCGGGGCGGCCGAGCCCAGGGTCAGCTCGACGGCGTGCTTCCACTGGGAGTACTCGGCTTCGCGGACCGCCGGTCCACGGCGGCTGATGCGGCCAGGCCGACCTCGGTGATCGTGGCGGTGTTGCGGCCCCACAGGCGGCCGTCAGCGTCCTTTGTGAGGTCATCCGTCCGGAGCTGGAGGTAGCGGGTGTAGGGATGTCCGTGGACGTGGCCGCTGCCTATCCGCCACAAGTACATGGCGTACTCCTGCTCCGGCGTGCCGGCCAGAGCCGCTGACGCAGCCTTTTTGATCACGTCGGTGGCCACCAGCGAGAGCTTGCGAGCCCTGGCCGGGTCACAGCCGATCGACTCGGCAGCCGCCGCGACCTCGTCCAGCCGGTTCGACAGCCTGTCGCGGAGTGCGCTGAGCTCAGTTGCCTGTTCCGGGGTGGTCGGCGAGAGTGCGCCGATCGCCTTCCGCTGCTCGGCGTAGTTCGCCGCGGCGGCAGCGAGGGCGCGCGTCTGCCGTTCCGTCCGCCTACGCGGGTCCAAGACCCAGACAGCCTGGGCGGCGCCCAGCAGACCAGCTCGCAGGGTCGTGAAGTAGGCCGCCGGATAGAGGGTCTGTGTCTTGGCCATGGCGGTCAGAGCAAAGTCCAAGTGCTCCACCGCAGTGATCAGTCCGTGCCAGGCCACACTGGACACCGGATGATCCGGAAACAACTTGTCGTCGCCGGACAGACTGCTACCCGGCTCCACCCGTGCTGGCCCGCTGTCGTCCCCGCTCGTACGTTTCGCCCACAGCTCGACGGCGCTCTTCATCCGGCCCAGTCGGGCTTCCCACGATGCATGTTCCGACATGGCCGGAGGTTAGCGATCCGCAGGTTCGAGGGGCCAGGCAATTCTGCACGCGACGGACGGAGGCGCTCCTTCAGGCAAGAGTCTCGGCGTCCAGGAGGTAGGGCCCGTTGTTCCGGACGCTGTTGACGGTCGTGCCTACGGGCCGGAACGACAGCTGACCATCCGCGGGCGCGGTCAGCAGGGCGCGGAGTTCGTCGGGGTCCTGGTGCTCGGGGTCGAGCCAGGCGTCGTAGTCGGCGGCATCGGTGGTGATGATCGTGCAGGTGGCCAGCCAGGCGCCCGGGTCGTCGTCACCGGCGACCTCCTTGTTCCGCCACCACTCGTACAGGCCCGCGAAGGCCATGCGTGGAAGCGTCGTAGTGTCCAGGCATGAGTATTTACGTGAGGACGCGACGGCGGTACGACAGGTGGGCGTGACCTCCCTCCTGGCTATCGCATTTCCCGTGCCCAGCCGACCTGCGAGGCCGATCCCCCGGTACATCACCGACGCTCTCGCTCTCGCGGCAGCCAGTCATCACCCTCCAGCCGCCCCGATGGGCGCGGACTATCAGCGACGCCCGATCGGTGGGCCGTCACAGTGCCAGGACGCCGGCCGCTACTGGGGCCCGTTCCATACCCGGCCGCCACGCGCACCTAGGCGTCCCTGGCAAGGGCCCCTGACCGAGAGCTGGCCGCACCCGGGCCGGGTTCCCCACTGGTACGTGTGGTGGCGTCTGTTCGGCGACCAGGACGGCCGTTGCGCTACTTGCCCCGGCCCTGCAGAGGTCGTCGACCACGATCACCGCACGGGCTTGGTGCGTGGGCTGCTGTGCTACGACTGCAATCACACTGAGGCCGTTCACAGTCGCGAGGTCGCCCTCGGCCTTCACCGCTTTGACCGATGCTGGTTCCAGACGTACTGGGACACCCCGCCCGGCCAGTCGTTCGGCTGGTACTGGCCGCACGAGTCCCGTTCCACAACCGACTACTTCCTCCCCCGCCCTCCATCCTGGGCAGATCGACCGCAGAGCCCGAGAAGGTGCCGCCGCCGCTGCCCTGAGCTGACGCGAGCGCTCCTCGGCGACGGAGCGTTCGGCGGATGACGCGCGCTCGTTGTGCGCCTCGCCGTCGTCGATGTGATTGTGGCCGCCGCCGCGGCCCAGCCTGGCCGCGGGCTGAAGGGCTGAGCGGCGCCGAACCCCTACACGCAGGCCGCAACTACTCGGTGCCGGCCTTCCTACGGGTTAGTTAGGCATCTACGGCATCTTCGAAGCGTGGGAGCGTCCCCCCGACGCTTTCGTCACCGTCGAGCCTGAACCGTTCCCGACCCCAGGGGCGTCCATACGGGCACCCTGAAACCTGGAGCCGCTGCACCATGAGCACATCCGAACCACCACCCTGGCCGCACTGCGCACACGGTGCCGACCCTGCTGCCAACCCCGTTGGGTGCTACGGCATCCACGTCCCCGGCCACACCGCATGCCTCGCCCATCTTGCCGACGCGGACCGTGACGCCTACCTAGCCGCCCTGACTCCAGGCTCCGACATCGACCACCGCGGCACCAACTTCACCGCATCCCTCCTCAACGCCTTACTCAACGCCCTCCGTGACCCCGCAACCGGTAACGCCCGCATAGGCACGAGCATGTTCGGGGCGGCGACCTTCGAGGGCGGTGCCGGGTTCGGGGCGGCGACCTTCGAGGGCGACGCCTCGTTCGAGTCGGCGACCTTCGAGGGCGACGCCTGGTTCAGGTCGGTAATCTTCGAGGGCGGCGCCTGGTTCTTGTCGGCGACCTTCAAGGGCGACGCCTCGTTCGAGTCGGCGACCTTCAAGGGCGACACCAGGTTCAGGTCGGCGACCTTCAAGGGCCTCGCCGGGTTCGAGTCGGCGACCTTCAAGGGCGACACCAGGTTCGAGTCGGCGACCTTCAAGGGCGGTGCCGGGTTCGAGTCGGCGACCTTCAAGGGCGACACCAGGTTCGAGTCGGCGACCTTCAAGGGCGGTGCCGGGTTCGAGTCGGCGACCTTCAAGGGCCTCGCCTGGTTCGGGTCGGCGACCTTCGAGGGCGGTGCCGGGTTCGAGTCGGCGACCTTCAAGGGCCTCGCCTGGTTCGGGTCGGCGACCTTCGAGGGCGACGCCTGGTTCGGGTTGGCGACCTTCAAGGGCGACGCCTGGTTCGAGTCGGCGGTGTTTGTGGAGGCTGACAGCCTGGGGCCGGTGGCCTGTGCTGGGCGGGTTGTGCTGTCCGGCGCGAAGTTCGTCAGTCCGGTGACTCTTTCGTTTGCTACCCGCCGTCTGGAGTGTCGTCGTACTCGCTGGTCATCGACAGCGGAGATCCGCCTGCGTTATGCCACGGTGGATGTCGCTCATGCAGTGTTCGAGTACCCCGTCACGATCGCTGCAGAAGCCGAACCGTTCGTCCTTGCCGACGGCGAACAACTGGCGTGCGATCCCTTTCCGGGCGAGCCTGACGCCGGGGTGCGGTTGGCGTCGCTGCGTGGGGTGGATGCGGCCCATCTGGTACTGGCCGACGTCGATCTGTCGGGGTGCCTGTTCGCCGGCACGGTCCACCTGGACCAACTTCGTCTGGAGGGGGCCTGCACGTTCGACACGGCTCCGCGCGCCGTGCACCGGCGGCGCTGGCCGCCCGTGCACTTCACCGCGCGGCGAGTCCTGGCTGAGGAACACCACTGGCGCGCCAGCCAGCCGGGGGCGGTACGGGGGTGGAACGTGGCAGTCCTCGGCGCCGGGCGCACTGGACCGTTGCAGCTGGCTCCTGTGTACCGGGCTTTGCGTAAAGCCTTCGAGGACGGCAAGCACGAGCCGGGAGCTGCGGACTTCTACTACGGGGAGATGGAGATGCGCCGCCACGCCGACGACATCCCCCGCAGTGAGCGAGGGCTGCTGACCGGCTACTGGGCGCTGTCAGGCTACGGTCTGCGCGCCTTCAGGGCCCTGGCGTGGCTCGGGGCGGCCATGCTCCTCACCATTGTCATGCTGATGGCCGTCGGTCTCGCCCAGGAAACCCCGAAGCAGACGGCGACCGGCACCGTCCCGGCTGGCGGGGGCAAGGTCACCTTCGAGATCGACAAGGACGATCCCCAGAACCCCACCGGCAAGCGGTTCACCGGCAAGCGCTTTGAGAAATCCCTGAATGTCACCCTCAACTCGGTGGTGTTCCGCTCTTCCGGCCAGGACCTGACCACCACCGGCACCTACATCGAGATGGTCTCCCGCCTGACCGAGCCCGTCCTGCTGGGCCTGGCCGTCCTCGCCGTCCGCAACCGCGTCAAACGCTGACCACCCTGCGCCGGCCGTGCGGAACCCCGCGAACGCTTCCGACCGAACTGACCGCGTGCCTCACTTGCCTGCGCCTGGCACCAGTCACTGAACTGGAAAAAGGCGCCCAGAACCGCAGATAAGCACCGTTGCCCGTCCGACCGCCAGGCGTGTTGTCCCGCGAATTCGTGCGGGGCAGCGCACGGGCCTGAAAGAATCACCAAGGACCGCTGGCGTCACCGCCGGACACGGCTTGCTCGCCTTCCGGGGACTGATCGGCCGGTTCTCCCGTCGGCACGAGCCGATCCGTGTCCGAGAGTTCCAGGGCTCGGTGGATGCTGTTGATGGGCGGGGGGTCGTTGTCGGTGACGATGATCTGCAGGCAGTCGATGTGTTCGGTGGCGCTCGCCAGCAAGGTGGCGTACATCTTGCGCAGCCGCTCCAGGTCGATCCCTTCGTGACCGACGTTGCTGCTGATGCCGTCGATGATCAAAAGGTTGGGCAGGAGCATGGCGTCGTCGTGGAGTGCGACGTGCTGGTGTGCGAGGACGTGGGCCACGTTGACGAGGACCTCGACGCCCTGTGACTGCAGGTCGGCGAACGAGCGCCCGTCGACGACAGGCATGTAGGTTTCCCGGTTGATTCGGGAGCCGGGCCGGTTGTCGAAGCGGGGGGCGTCGAAACTGCGGAGGGCATTTTCGAAGGCTTCGTCAAGCTCGTCCAGGCGGGCGTGGACATGAGGGTTGCTGTGCCGGGAGGCGGCGATACGGTTGTTGAGCTCTTCTTGTTCCCGCTCCAGCTCCGCAATTCGTTCGCTCTGTCCCTGCAGGCGGTCGTGCAGAGACAGAGCGTCGTCGATGCGGGCCAGGTGTTCTTCCAGCCGGGCCTGTTCAGCGGCAATGGCGCGGATGCGGTCAGTGTGGTCGGTGACGTAGGTGGCGGTGGCGCGGTCGAGCTTCTCCCCGAGTTCGGCGCGGAGGCGCCCTTGAGCAGAACGGGCGGCCTCGAGTTCGTCGAGGCGGCGTTTGCTCCGTTCGATGAGGTCTTCGGTCTCGGTGACCTGTTCGATGACGCGGTCCTGCTCGGCGGCGAGCGTGGACGGGGCTGCATTTCGTGGTGGGTTCTGCAGGCAGAGCCTGCAGGTGTCTTCATCGCCCCGTTCGGGAACGCCGGCGCCGCAGCGCGGGCAGGTGTGGAATTCGAAGTCGTTCAGCAGCCGCTCGGCGACCAGCGCGCGAGTGAGGCGGCGGCTTTGGGCGATGAGTTGGTCGCGTAGTTCTTCGAGCCGGGATACGGAGACGGCTTCGGACGCGGCTGCGTCCGAGATCCGGGCGAGTTCGGCCTCCGTTTCCCCGATCTGCTCGCGCAGGGCGACGGTGGCGGGGTGGGTGAGGCGGCGGGACAAAACCTGGTCGGCCTGACGTGCCTGGACCAGTTGCTGCTCGGTTTCCTGCCGCTGGACTTCGAGATGCGCCCGAGAGGCGAATGCGGTGGTCTCCAGGATGCGTTCCAGGGTGGTCGCGTCTGCCGTGAGGGCGTTGAGCTCGGTGGTCACGGCGCGGAGACGCTCGCGCAGTCCTGCGGCTTCGGGGTCGTAGAGGCCGTAGAGGATCTCGAAGACGTACTTGCGTTTGATGTTCTTCTGAGTGTTGTCCGGCGTGCCGAAGACGGAGGTGTCGATCTCTTTCTGCCTGAGGACGCAGTACATCAGGTAGTCGCTGATGGTGACCGGGATGAGAGGGCTGGTCTCGTCCGTGGGGGCGCGGGGGACGCGGATGCGGGGCAGGCCGAGCATGGTCAGCCACCAGTCGCGGAAGGTCTGGTCGTAGCCCGCCTGCAGCTGGCTGGCGGGCAGGCGCCACACCTCCTGCTCGCCGCCGATCTCGGCGATGTCGACCTTGGCGGTGGAGGTGCTGACGAGTTGGCGCACAATGCGGAAGCGGCGATCGCCAATGAGTACGGTTCCGGAGATGGACCGGCCCCGCAGCTCGGGCACGACGCTCACTTCGGCGCCCAGTAGGGCCCGCAGGCAGCTCACGGTGGCGGTCTTACCGCCGCTCATGGAGCCCACGATGGCGTTCATGCCGGGCTCAAAGCGTACGGTGCGGGTGGTGCCCACCAAGGTCACTTCTTCGATGCGCAGTCTCACAGGTAGGTCCCCCAGTCCGCCTCGACGATGTCGGGGAACGTCTCGTAGATGAGATCCTTCAGCGTGGTGCCGCTCAGGTTGAAGTGGCGGCGCAGCAGTAGGGCCCGCTCTCGTACTGGACGCCAGCTCTCGGTCTCGGCAAGGGCATGCGCGACGGTGTGCCCGGCTCGGGTAGCGCAGTAGGTGGCGACCGCGTCCTCGTGCTTGGGCTCGATCAGGCCCTTGCCCGTGAGGGCCCCAAGCAAGGTGTAGTAGGTGGGATCCCACGGCCCGTAGCGGTACCGGATCATGCTCTGTTCGATCGCGCCGGTCAGCCAGGGGTCCTCGCCGATGTCCGTACCGGGTCGCCGGGCGGACATGAGCTTGCGAAAGTGACCGGGGTAGCGCAGCAGGAAGTCCAGCTTGGCGAGCTTCATCCGGCCCTCGATGCCCTTGCTTCCCTTCGTTTCAGAGAAGACATCGATGAGTAGCAGCAGGCGTGCTTGAGCATCGACGGAGGGCGGCTGGCCATCAGCAGGCCGGTCCACCGGCGTGGATGTGGCAGTGTCAGGAGGCGTCACGAGCGTTCCCCCAGTCGAAACGGCATTCGTCCGACACAGCGCACGCCCGGCCCACAAGCAGAAAACCGTCTTGTGCGTACAGCGGCACGCGGTCGTAGGCGCCGGGGTTGTTCTGCAGTTCGACCTGCAAAGCGTCAAAGATGGCGTTCGCTGGCCGGGGATTGTCTTCGTGAGCGCGACCGACGCGGCGAGCCAGGAACAGCAGCCGCTGGTCGAGGTCCGCCTCCACGGCCGGGTCGTCGGGCCAGGTGCCGAGCGCCGCTTCCCGGAGCCGGTGATGGTCTGCGTTGGCTCGCATCATCTGCGCTTCCTGGATGACGCCTTGGGACGCGGCTCCCTGCCGCAGTTTGCGAACGAGGCTGGTCTCCGAGTTGCTCAGTTGCAGAGAGAGGTCCTGGAGCAGGACGTGGTCCGGACGCGTGAGTCGCTGCCGTACATCGGCGATGACCGCAGCCGAGACGCGCTTGTTCAGCACGGCAGCCGGCGGATTGTCTACGGCAAGCAGCTCGGTCCACCGGGCCACGGGACGCCCCTGCATGGCTTCCCGCGTCCGACGCAGCAACTCCGTGTAGAGGGCGTCGATCGTGGCCATCGGAAGCCCGGGCCCCAGGTCGGCAAGTACACGGGTGTTGTGGGCTTCGACGCTCTCGCGGCGTACGAAGGACCGCACCCGGACGAGCCCCAGGAACTCGCTCAGCTGGTCGTCATCGGCGACCTTCAGGTGGGCGCCGACACGCCGGCGGCACGCCTCCAGGTCACCACCCCGTCCCCGCGACAACGCGATCACGAGCGCGTCAGCGGGGTCGAGGTGCCCCTCCACGCCAGCGGTCAGCTGATACACCTGCCCGGAACCCCGAACAGCCGTGTGTGTGCGCCATAGGCTCTTCAACGGCTTCTTCGAGATCACATCCGCCAGCGTCCACGGCTCCACCGCGTCGCGAGTCTTGATCTGCTGGTAGTCCCAGAACAGATCCCCGTCGGCGCATCGGGAGTCGCCCTTACGCGCGACGACGATGTCCTCGATGTGCTCACACGTGACGTGCTCAACTGCGCCGCCCGCCAGCATCTCCAAGACCGCCTGCACGGCGACATGGACCTGGTACTCGTACCTCCGCAGAGTCGGCGAACCCGTGTCGTCTGGTGCTTCGATCTCGATCGGATCGGCCATTCGCCCCCCATTTCGTCACTCCCCGAGCACGCAGCGTAAAGCGTTTGCGATCTTTCGTCGATGGTGCCGACCAGCAGGGTGAGGAAGTCCGTACCAGGCGTAACCCTTCCGAGTCCCCGACGTACTACCTATCGGCGGGCTGCAGCCCGTCCGTTCCTTCGAGTCCGGAGAGCCGCATGTTCGACACCTTCGAGACGGGTGCCACCGTCCGCTACGAGATCACCGCCGGGGAGGTTCTCGAACTGCTGGCCGATCGTCAGGGCGCTGCCGCGGATCCGTCCGTAACGATCCCCAGCGTGCGGGTGGCCGCCGGTCTGACGCACGACCTCGCCAGCCTGCTGAGCGACAAGTGGGCGCTGAACACGGGCGAGCAAGCGGCGGAGGTCCTGACGCAGTTGCTGGCAACCGTTGACGGAGTAGCGAAGGCGCTCGACCGGATCAGCCAGTGGGTGGAGCAGAACGAGCACGACCCATCCCTGGCCAGCCAGCTGTGGTCGCTCGGCGCTGGGTTGGCCACCGAGACGTCAGCCCGCGCAGAGGGCCTCTCTGCGCAGCTGGCAGCGCTGCCCGGCCGGGTCGGGGAGCCGAAGTCCCTGGGCGAGGCCGTCGACGGCATCGAGGCGTACCTGGTGAAGCTGGGGTTCACGGTCGCGCAGAGGGAGTACGACCCGAAGCCCCCGTCCGGCCACGTCTACGGGCAGGTCACGGCCTCGCTTGCCGACGGCCGCCGCCTGGATCTGGTGTACGACGGCGGCTCCTTCACCTGGGCCGCCATCCTCGGAGAGCAGGACATCGAGCTGCCCATGAGCGCGTGGGAGTACCACCCCGAGCACGTCGTCGAAGAGGCATTCGCGAAGCTGGACCTGCCCCTGCCCGCAAGGGCCTGAACCGCGGCCGCCGGCTCCTGTCGGCCGCCACCCGTACCGTAAACGACCTCTTCCCGCCCCCCGACCGCGACACCGTCGACGTCGTCCTCACCGGCCCCGTCGACCAGGTCGCCCGCGTCCGCGCCTGGATCGAGGCCCGCGCCGGCGACGGGAGCAGCATGCTCACCGACCAGCCCGACGGCCTCGCCCGCTGCCGCATGCGCATCGTCGCGCCGACGGAAATGGACGCGACCTGAGGAACACCAACACGAGGGTTTCGGTGATTCGCGGGCGGTAATACGACCTCGCAGAGCCGCAGTGCACCTGCCCTACAGCGGCTCCCCGAAGGGCCTCCGCCCCTCGGCGCCCTTGTAGATCGGGGTCCCCTCCCCTCTGGGCCCCGATCGGCGAGGAGGACCTGATGGACGAGACAATCCGCATGCATCGCCCGGGCGAGAAGGTCCCGGTCAGCGGCATCTATGAGTGCACGTGCGGCGAAGGGCACCGCTTCACCATCACGAGCACCAACGTGCAGGGCCACACCTTCCCGCCAGTTCCGGAAAACTGCCCCGGCATCGGCTGGAACCTCATGATCCCCGCCCGCGTTGAGCACAGCCCGTAGAGCCCCCCAGCAGCCCGCCCGGCTGCGCGGGGTCTGGTGCTGCGGCCGGGCGGGCCCAAAACGCGGCCCCGCTGGCGCGTCCTTCCCTCCTCGGCGGGGCCGCCCTACTGCCCGGGACCCTCCACCGACGCCACGCGCCCGCGCCCCGCCAACTTCACGCCCTCGCCCCACAGCTGCATCTGCTTCTGGAGGCACGAGTCCCACAGCGGATTGCCCCCGACGCCGTAACGGACACAGGGCTCGAAGCACTTCCGGCAACTGCCGTTCGCGATCCTCGGAGGGGTAGGAGTGGCCATGTCCCGCACAGTAACCCCAGCCACTGGCAAACACGGCTCCCGCAAATTCACCTGTTCGGCCGAAAGGAGTCGCCGCCCCGGCGTCGCCGCCGTTTCATTGCCCTGACCGCATCCGCGTTCGAGTGGGAGGTGGCCGATGTACCACATGCGCCCCGAACACATAGCAACCGAGATCGGAACCTGGCAGCTGTGGCACGCCGTCGACGACAACGGCAACGCTCTGTGCGGACAGACCCTGAGCGACAAGACGCCTCACACGCCAGGCGTCACCCGCGAGGACTACTGCACCACCTGCATGCACGCCGTCGGCGCCGCACTAGCCAGCCGCACACGCAAGACCCAAGCCACCTCCCCCGCCGGAGGCGTCCTCGATGCGCTCTGAAACCTCGCGACAGCGCGGACGCCGACCGAGGCTGGTCGACCGATGGCGCCAATCAGCAAACCAGCACCTCACCCCCACCAAGAAAGCGCTCGTCGTCACGTGGCTGTCCTTCACCACCACCTGGGGCACCGTCCGAGTGATCACCCACGGCATCCGCGGCGGATGGCTGCCCTGGGGAAACATCTCCGCTGGCGGCCAACACCTGCACCACTACAACATCGGCATCGCCACGCTCGCAGGCATCGGACTCATCGCAGTCCGCGGCGACCAACGCGCCATCGGACACCCCGCCATCGCAGCCGCCTACGGCGCAGGCACCGCACTCATCACCGACGAGTTCGCCCTGCTCCTGGACCTCAGCGACGTCTACTGGTCCAAACAAGGACGCCTCAGCATCGACGTCTCCCTGGGCTTCCTCTCCACACTCGGCGCCTACCTCACCGCCAAGCCCTTCTGGGACGAGGTCGCCCGCGTCACACGCCACCACATCGCCCACGCCGCAAAGCAAGGCATCTCCGCCACAACCTGAACCACATCACGAGTGGTCCCTGCCAGCCCAGGCCGGCAGGGACCACTACAAGAGGGCGTCGAGAAGAGGCGTGGCGACAAGCCCTCCCGTAAACAACACTGACTACTCCAGCTCCACCCCCGCACCCCCAACGCACCCACCCGGGGGACCAAGCCTTGCAAATTGCGCACCCGCAGCCCGGCGTCTCATCCACCCCCCAATGGCCACGACCTCGCCCATTCGCCACAGCGGCCCCCGCCAGACACCCGGCGGGGGCCGCACCCGTTCAGACCTGCATCAAAACTGCAAAAGCCGCAATCCTGTACGATCCCGCCACGGTTGAGGGCCACCCCGGGGCCGGGCGGCAGAGGCCACTGCCGACCGGCCGCCCCTCATCCGGCGGAGCGCAGCCGTTCCATCCATGCGGGGAACAGTCAGGTGCAGGAAGTCGGCCATAGTCGCCTGACTCAACCGAACGGCCTCGCGGGACGGGAGCCCGCACTCCCGGGCGTCCTGAGCTGGGTTGTCCCGGATTTTGGGCGCGTCTCAGAGGAAACAACACAGGCTCCACTTGCTGGTGGCCGTGAAGTACGCACCGCCGTAATCGGGGGTAGGGTGAGCGGTCGCGCGAAAATCGCGGGATCCGGAATTAGGTAGCTTGCTATATGGAAGTACATCCTGGCCTGTGAGGCCGCTCTCGAAGCGGTTGCAAGTACCTGAGTAAATCTTGTAGACAGTCCGTATCTCGGGTCCGCGGTCAGAGGTCTTGCGAACCGTGATTTGGACATGGCTCACAGTGTCACCTCCTGCACATGTCTGGAAATAGTAGTTTTGCGTACTATTCTTTCCCCCTCTCACGCGGAAGGTGTGTGAGAACTTAGCGTCGTGCAGGTAGTTAGTTCCAATATAGACACCGCTGAATGCCCGTAGAGTTCCCGCAACGGTGATTTTCCAGCCGGGGCCGACATCTGGGAATGTGTCAGCCTGCGCTACGCCAGCGAACGGGATGGGGGCGAGCAGGGCTGCGATTGCCAGGGCACGACCAAGCATTTCAGAACCTCGCGAATCCAGAAGGAGCACGGTTGGAATTGCCGCGGCTTCTTTAAGTGGTCCCGCGCGCTTGTCAACGCAGGTGGTGCGTCACGGGCAACGCCTGAGGCGTAAAAGCATCCGTGATTCCAGGCTGCACCCTCTGGCCAATGGTTGCCACTCGCCGGAGAGGGAAACGATCTGGGCGCGCTGGACACCGCCCTGGTCGCCCTCCAGGCCATCCGCGAACGCCTCGCCAGCACCTACTGAGAATTAATGCGTGATGTCGCCGGGGCTCATGGCGAGGCCGGTGCCGATGAGGCAGCCGGTGATGATGGTGGGTCGGTACTGGATCTGGCGTAGGCCCCGTCGGACTGCGGTGAGCACGGATCCCCCGGGTCTGCTGGCAGACCGCCACTGTTCCCGGATACCCTCCGAAGCACGAGTGGTGATGGCAGTCGGAGGACAGCATGAGCGCCCAACCCGCGGACACTGGCCCTGCACCTCAGGCCGAGCCCACGATCCGCAGCGTGCGCGCCGCTCTCCCCGCTGAGTACCGGTCTGCCTTCAACGACGAAATCGACAGCACCGAGCTCCACCGCATCAGCCAGGTCTTGGCTGACTGGGACGCCCGTGCGCGGGCTCTCGCCGACCCCGCCATGATCGCCATGGTCCGGCGCATCGCGAGCGAGCGGGCCGGCCATGCCGAGCGGCCGCCGGTACTGTCCGATGCCGCAGTTCGGGCCCTCGCGCCGTCCCTGCGGCCGTAGCCTGACGTCGTGCCCTTCGAGATCGACATCAGCGCCGAGGCCGCCGACGACCTGCAGCAGCTACAGCCGTGGGCCCGGCGCTCCCTGGATGCGGCTCTCCTGGTGGCTGCCGCCGACCCGTCGCGACTCCCCGCCCTTCCGCAGGAGTCACTGGCTGCCCGAATCATCTCCTTCGCGGACGGCCGCGGGCTGTGCATGGTGGAGGTCGATGAGGACAACAAGCGACTGGTGCTGCGCCTCATTCAGCCTCCCCGCTGAGCCCTCGTTCAGCCCGTAGCCGAGGCGCGCCAGCTGCTCCGCATCTCGCTGAACTCCTTCAGACGCGCCTGCAAGAGGTCTTCGGGCTTCTGGAGGTGGCAGTCCAGGACGTGCACACCTTCCCGGAACGGCTCGAATCCGATCTTGGCCCACACGGCGGCCAGCTTCACGCGGGCCTGCGCCAGATCGGCGTCACTCTGTTCCCGCTGGCCCTCGGCTGATCCCGGCTCGCAGACCACAGCCGCGCAGCCCGCGGACAGGCGCCGGATCGCGGCGCCGGCCAGCACCGGTCCGAGGCCGAAGCCGCGCCAGGACGGTTCCAGAATCACTCGGTCCATGATCAGCAGGTCACCGATGGGGTGGGCCAGCGCGGCCTCGAAATCCGGGTCCCACTGGCCGGAGGCGACATCGAGTACCACTTCCCCGATGCCGGCCGTGTCGCCGGTGTAGGAGTCCATGGCCTCCCAGGGATGGTCCGGTCCGTACATGCGTACGCGAACGAACTGCATGCGCCCGACGACCACCTCCTGCACGCTGTCCAGTTCCTCATCCTGGATCTCGCCTCCGAAGGCGAGGTCCTCGGCCAGGATGTCGGGATCGATCCGTGCCGTGACCGTCCACACCTCCAGGGTGTCCTCGAACTCGTACGGGATGATCGGATGCTCGTGGGTGTAGGCGAGGCTGATCAGTGAGGGGTTCGCGGGCATCCGCCGCGCCGGTGCCGGAGTAAGAGTCGTCACGCACCGGACGCTATCTGGGACCACCGGCCTGCAGGTCCGCTTCCACCGAAGATGCACTGATCAGGTGTGCTGCGCTCCTTCCCCGCCTCGCCGGGGAGGTGTCACCCGGACGGTGGATCTGGGGCGTGTGCCCTCGCAAGCTAAATCGAACAGCTATACGATTGATGTGGAGGTGGTGACCATGGACAGCGGATCGCTGGGTGCTGAGCTGGGCGCGCATGTCTTGCACGTCCGGGCGATGGAGCTGGGCGTGACCGACGGCGCCTACCGCGAGCTGCTGGCGCTGCTTGGTGACGTCACCCCCGTGGTGCAGCCGCTGCCGCCGGGCGCTGCGCTGGCCGATGTCGCCGGAGCCGTCCATTACTGGAGTCGCACGCCCTACGAGCTCGCTCAGCGCATCAGGGTGCGCGCCCTCGGCGCCCTGGGACTGCCCGTATCCGTGGGCGTGGCGGCCACCTGGGCCGTGGCGGCCATGGCCTCTGCGCACCCTGGGCGGGGCGGCATCCGTGTCATCCCCGACGACCACCGTGCGGTGCGTCGGTTCCTCGATCCGCTGCCGGTGGACAAGTTGTACGGGGTCGGCCCAGCGCAGGCCGCGACGCTGACCCGCTACGGGCTGCGGACGATCGGACAGGTGGCACGCCTGCCCGAGGAGACGCTGCAGCGCGTCCTGGAGGGCCGGGTCCAGGCCCGGCTGGTCCACGAGCGAGCACGCGGAATCGACCCGCGCCCCGTAAACCCCAGCGTCCTGCCGCAGAGCATCAGCCAGCAGCGAGCCCTCGATGTCGACACCCTGAACCCTCACCTGGTACGGCGGGAGATTCTGGACGCTGTCGTGGACATCGCGCAGCAGCTTCGCGAGCGGGGCCAGGCAGCCCGGGTCATCAGCCTGGGCGTGTCCTTCGCCGGCGGCAGCAGCGTGACGCGCTCCAGGACGATGCCCGCGCCAAGCGCCTACACCGACGATCTGCGTGCGGTAGCCGAGGACCTCTTCCAGCGCATGGCCTTGGAGCGCGCCCGGGTGCATGGTGTCTCGGTGCGCGCCGAGCAGCTGGTCGACACCGACGATGCCCCTCTCCAGCTGAGTCTCGATCCGCAGCGGGAGGCCGGGCACCGCCTGGACCCCATCGTCGACGCTGTGAACGCCAGGTTCGGTCCAGGCACCGTCACCTGGGCGCCGCTCGCCCACCGCCGCCGCAGTGCCTGACCCCGGCGGGTGACGTGCACGACGACCTTCCCAGCGACCCAGGCGACCTCCGCATCCTCGAGGGATACCTGCTCCGCCAGGTCGCGCGGATCCGAGAACAGCAGGATGCGTCGGGACCAGTTCATCCCGACCTCCCGGCCGACCCCGGCACGCTGCAAGTCATCGAGGCCCACACGGCAGAGCAGCTCCGGCGCGCCAGCGAGCAGCTGTACTGGGTGGAGACCGGCGATCGCCCGTGGGTCTCCGGACCCGATCCCGGGTGGCGGCTACAAGCTCTGCCCACCGCGGTCCATCACCCGTCTCGCTTCGTGATGCACAGGGCGGACTGTTGGATCGACAGCGGGGAGACTCTCACCGCGGCGGAAGCCGCCGCCTGCGCGGGCCGCCCGCACGTGGAGCGGTGCAGCCTCTGCCGGCCCAGCCCACCGCCCAGCCGA
This sequence comes from Streptomyces sp. PA03-5A, assembly GCF_033792725.1. Classification (NCBI taxonomy): domain Bacteria; kingdom Bacillati; phylum Actinomycetota; class Actinomycetes; order Kitasatosporales; family Streptomycetaceae; genus Streptomyces; species Streptomyces sp. PA03-5A. The sequence continues at coordinate 99,086 of NZ_JARAVL010000020.1, forward strand.
TTACCGCGGCGGCGTATCCGTCCCGGCGGGTGGGCCGCCGTGCACAATGCGACGGAATTCGCGTGAATTAACTTCGAGGAATTTTAGAAATGTTAGCTGCGGAAATTCAGGCGGTCAGGGCGCCCCTCTGAAGGGGCGCTCCGAGGACACCATAGGGGTACGACCTCATCACTGGCGGACATCCGATCCCGGTCCCATCGCCAGCAAGTCCTAGCCAGACGAGGGCAGTTGTAGCGATGATCGTGGTGACGACGGCGCTCGTGCCGGTGCGCCTTCCGCGCGGTACATGCCGTGGAGAGGAGAGTCCATGCACCGTGCCCGGGAGGCGGACAGCGGACGCCACGTGGAGTTGCGGCACATCGGGCCGCCGCGCCAGATCACCGGCGACCTGATCTGCTGGCAGTGCAGCGCCCCATACGTGGCGGTACGTGGCTACACCCTCGGGAGCGGCACCGCTGTGCGGCCCGCTTTCCGTCTGGCGCCTGGCGCCGAGCACGACGAGAACTGCCCGCTCAACCCGGTCAGTGTCACCAACCACATCGCGCGAGGCTCCCGCGGCCTGGCCGAGGTCGACTCTCAGGGCGTCCTGAGGCTCGCCCTGCCTCAGGACCTGGCCGAGGTGCCGCCCGACGCGCCCGACGGCGAGATGCCGGACCCCCGTCCGGTTCGGCACCGGGTCGCCACGGTGCGGCCCCTGCTGCCGCTGGCCGTAAATAGTGCCGCGAAAATCGCGCAGGTCCTACAGACCCACGGCGACGGCCTCGCTGACCGGTTCACGGTCCAGCCGCACGGCGGCCACCCGATCCCGTGGGCGCGGTTCTGCTACGGGCCGAGCCACGATGCCTACGGGGACCTGTACCGGCGCTGCCGCCGCGGTGAGAGCCTCACGCATCCGATCGCTGTCACCGGGGCCGTCCAGCGCGTTAACCACGACCGCCAGGGCCGCCCCTACATCGCGCTCGCCCTCAACGTCCCGGCCGGACGGGAGGTCTTCCACGTAGCGGTCCGCTCCGCGCACCCCGGCCTGATGGAGCCCCTGACGGAAGGCACCGACGTGCTGGCCATCGGAAGCTGGACTGTCTTCTACGGCGGAACTCTGCCCCAGCTGCGGCTGTGGGCCGACGAGCACTGGCAGCTCGCCTATTGGACCACCGGTGACGACGGGCAGCAGACCTCCCCGCGATGCCCGGCGCCCGTCGCCGCGGGCACAAGCCAGCCCGCGGACCACAACCGTCGGGACGGCGCGCGACCACCAGCAACGGGCGCACGCACTGGTACCTCATCACGGTCGGCGGCCGTTGGCCCTCCCACGACCGGCGACAGCCCTTCGGTGGAACGGAGCAGTGCACCGTCGGAGGCAGTGATTCGCCCGATGTCGGCATTCCCGCACCCTGACGCGAGCGCAGGCGGCCGGCGGTCGGCGCTGGGGCGGTGGCTCCGACAGGTCCGTGGGGCCTGAGCAGCCTAGAAGGGCGGGTCCTGCCAGCATCCTCCGCTCGCCCCACCACCGTCGTCGGCCTCTGGTGGCCAGGTCCAGGTCGGCCGGGGTGGGCGCACGTCGGTGGGCCGCATCAGGTCCTCGTAGGGCCCGCCCCACGCCTTGAGCCCGTCGATCGCGTACCGCCGGTGGGGCGTTCACAGGTCGCCAGAAGGTCGCGGGCGTGCGTCGCCAGATCGCTACGGTGGTGGACGAGGTCAGGGTGTTCTCCGAGCGGAATGGCCGCGGGCTGCGTGACGTATGGCCGGCACGGCGCAGCCAGGAAGGGGGCGACCGCTGCGAACAGTAGAGGCCGTAGCGCCCGCACGGCCTCGATCTCCGGTGAGACGTCGCCCGACCCCCTGGTCCTTGAACAGTGCTGCGGGCAGCGTGGACGGGTAGACGCTGTTCTGGTGTCTCAGGGGCTGCTGCTCCAGGGCGTCCATCACACGTGGGTGGACAGCGGGGTCGAGGACGCGCAGGGCCGCCAGGAATGCGGGTACGTCGTTGCCCGGGCCACGGGCGTGCTCCAGAGCAGCCCAGTCGGTGCCTTGGAGAAGGTCGGGCAGAGAATGCGCCAATGCGACCGTTCTGTGGTCTGGTTCGCTCGTCTCTGGCACATGCTATGCAGGACCTGCAGCAGGCCAACCCGGGGTACTACGGAGGCGGATCGAACCCCTGCATGTGGATGGCCATCATTCTGATTCGGCAGGTGGATGCCGGTACTCTCCGGGTGCCATACAGGGCAGGCGTGTGTACTAGGGGAGTAGATGCGGGGACGTGCGTTCGCGGTATCTATGGTGGGGCTCTCCGTCTTCGGCTTCCTGCTGTCGGCCCTGTTGGCGCTTGCAGCCAACGCGGCAACCAACCAGAATCACTGGCCAGGTGTACTAGACGAGCTGCGCCAGCAGGCGTGGCCCTCGGTCGGGATCCTGGTGGGGCTCTCCCTTATCCCCATCATCCTGGTGACCTGGGCGCAAGTGCGTCCGCAGGCTGGCCATAACGACCCGCCACCGCCACGGCCCGAGAGCGTGCCGGAGTGGTTCGTGGCACGGGCCGAGACACGGCAGGCAGTCATCGCCGTGAGCTGGCGCTTCAGGGCTGTGGGGATCACCACCGGCTTCTCAGGAGCCGGCGGCTTCGGGAAGACCACCCTGGCCACCGCAGTGTGTGCCCACTGGTGGGTGCGATTCTTCTTCCGCCGCCGGATCTACTCCATCCCCATCGGCCGCGATATCCGAGGCCGAGCCGCCATCGCGGCCAAGGTCGCCGAAGTTACCCGGTTCATCACCGGAGACGCCGAAGAGTTCAGTGACCCCGTCCTCGCCGGGCAGCACCTAGGCCGACTTCTGGACCAACGCCCCCGCATGCTGCTCGTCTTGGACGACATCTGGGAAGAAGAACAGCTGGCCCCATTCCGGTACGGCGGCCGTCGTTGCACCCGCTTGATCACCACCCGAAACCCGAGTCTCCTCCCCACTGGCACCGTACGGATTCCGGTTGACCAGATGTCAGCCGATCAGGCGCAGGCGCTGCTGACCTGGCGCCTTCCACCCATCCCCGCGGATCTTGTCGACGGCTTGCTGAGGGCCACCGGCCGCTGGGCGCTGTTGCTGCGGCTGGCGAACCGGCTCATAGCCGAACAGATTGCTGCCGGGGCTACCCCGGCCGACGCACCGCGCACCGTGCTGCGACAACTGCGCACTCATGGTCCTGCGGCTGTCGATGACCCAGGCGCCATCTGGCGCTTGGACGATCAAGAGGAACGCAACAAGGCCGTCAGAGCCAGCATTGAAGCCGCGACGTTGCTTCTGCCGCCTGGCGGAGCCGACCGCTTCGCCGAGCTCGCCATCTTCGCCGAAGACGAAGCCATCCCCGTCTCTCTGGTCGCCCTGCTCTGGCATGCCACAACCGGACTCACCGAGCCCCAAGCCCAGTCTCTATGGCGAAAGCTGCGAGACCTGTCCCTGATTACCCTCATCCCCGACCACGGCGGCCGGATCGGCCTCCACGACGTCATTCGGGACTACCTGCGTGCCGCCCTCGGCACCGACGCCCTCACCACGCTTCATGGCCGGTTCACCGACGCCGTGGCCGCGACCCTGGATCCAGCCGCACCGCTCACCCCCACGGTTCCAGACCACGGCCACGCCTGGTGGGAAGTGACGGACAGATACCTGCTGGACCACCTCATCGAGCACCTCCGGGCGGCTGGTCGCAGCACGCAAGCCGAGGCTGTGGCCGGCGACATCCGGTGGGTGGAAGCCCGACTCGTTCAACGAGGGCCCACCGCCCCCTGGAGCGACCTCACGCAAATCGACACCCCCCACGCCCGTGCGATGGCACGATCGCTGGCACAGACTGCTCACCTACTCAACCCTGTTGAACCAGATCGCCTTCTAGCCAACGTGCTACACGTGCGCTTGCAGCATCACCCGCTCTGGCATGGGCAAATCGTCGCTCGCCAAAACGACTCCACCCGGCGGCCGCTGCTCGCCGCTCAATGGCCCCTGCCCGACCAGCCTGACCGCGCATTCCAACGCGCCCTTACCGGCCACACCGCCTGGGTGACCTCGGTGGCGATTTCC
>NZ_JARAVL010000020.1:103249-193258 GCF_033792725.1 Streptomyces sp. PA03-5A
CCCCGACGGCACCTGGCTCGCCACCACCAGCAACGACAAGACGGTGCGGATCTGGGACCGCGCCACCGGCACCTGCACCGCCACCCTCACCGGCCACACTGGCCACACCGCCTGGGTGACCTCGGTGGCGATTTCCCCCGACGGCACCTGGCTCGCCACCACCAGCAACGACAAGACGGTGCGGATCTGGGACCGCACCACCCGCGCCTGCACCGCCACCCTCACCGGCCACACCGACCAAATGACCTCCGTCGCGATCTCCCCTGATGGCACCTGGCTCGCCACCGCTAGCCACGACCGGACGGTGCGGATCTGGGACCGCGCCACCCGCGCCTGCACCGCCACCCTCACCGGCCACACCGACTGGGTACGAACGGTGGCGATCTCCCCCGACGGCACCTGGCTCGCCACCGCTAGCCACGACCGGACGGTGCGGATCTGGGACTGCGCCACCCGCGCCTGCACCGCCACCCTCACCGGCCACACGGCGCCGGTGGTCTCGGTGGCGATTTCCCCCGACGGCACCTGGCTCGCCACCACCAGCAACGACAAGACGGTGCGGATCTGGGACCGCGCCACCGGCACCTGCACCGCCACCCTCACCGGCCACACCGCCTGGGTGACCTCGGTGGCGATTTCCCCCGACGGCACCTGGCTCGCCACCACCAGCAACGACAAGACGGCGCGGATCTGGGACCGCGCCACCGGCAGCTCCACCGCCACCCTCACCGGCCACACCAATCAAGTGACCTCCGTCGCGATCTCCCCTGATAGCACTTGGCTCGCCACCACCAGCTGGGACATCACGGTGCGGATCTGGGATCACGGTGCTGGAACATCGGAGACAGCTGCGACTGCCCTCACCGACTGGGTACGAACGGTGGCGATCTCCCCCGATGGCACCTGGCTCGCCGCTGCCAGCGACGACCGGACGGTGCGGATCTGGGACCGCGCCACCCGCGCCTGCACCGCCACCCTCACCGGCCACACCGACTGGGTACGAACGGTGGCGATTTCCCCCGACGGCACCTGGCTCGCCACCGCTGGCGACGACCGGACGGTGCGGATCTGGGACCGCGCCACCCGCGCCTGCACCGCCACCCTCACCGGCCACACGGCGCCGGTGGTCTCGGTGGCGATTTCCCCCGACGGCACCTGGCTCGCCACTACCAGCGGCGACCAAGCGGTGCGGATCTGGGACCGCGCCACCGGCACCTGCACCGCCACCCTCACCGGCCACACGGCGCCGGTGGTCTCGGTGGCGATTTCCCCCGACGGCACCTGGCTCGCCACCGCCAGCTACGACAAGACGGTGCGGATCTGGGACCGCGCCACCGGCACCTGCACCGCCACCCTCACCGGCCACACCGCGCCGGTGGTCTCGGTGGCGATTTCCCCCGACGGCACCTGGCTCGCCACCACCAGCAACGACAAGACGGTGCGGATCTGGGGTGCCGGTGGCTGGAACGTCGTCGCCGCCCTTTGCGTCGAAGGGCAGCCTGCACACTGTACGTGGGGGGCGGACAGCCGCAGTCTGGCTTTGGCGGGAGCACGCGGCGTGTATCTGCTGGAACTTCTCACCTGAACATGCCGCATTCGACTGGCCGCCGGTTGTCCCCCCCTGGCCCGCCGGCGCAGGTCGGGGAGGTGGACGGCCGCCCGGCCGCAGTCCGAATCCCAGCCCTCGGCGGTCAGACCGCCGGGATTACGAAGCAGCAAGAAAGGTCAGTTCGCGCAGCTGGCGGCCGGTGGTCGTGATGTCGAATCGGCGCGAGTTACTGACAGCTGCGCTGGTCAGGGCCTTGCGCCGGTGGAAGTCTCGGCCCAACTCGTCGAGGGCCTCGGCCAGCGAGCGCGGGTCGCCAGGAGCATAGGGAACGCCGGCGCCCCCGAGGATCTTTCCCACACCGGGAAGATCGGAGTAGACCACCGGAAGGCCATGGGCCTGGGCCTCAATGAGGACCAGCCCGAACGCCTCCAGACCCCTGGTGGTGAAGACAAAGCCATCGAAGCTCGGCAGACGCCGCCACAGTTCGGCGCGGGGCAGGAACGGATCAAAATGCACCCGTTCTCGGAGCCCGAGTGCGATGGCTCGCTGCTCCAGTTGCTCCCGGAGGCTTCCTTCGCCGATCACGGTCAAGTGGTGCGGCTGATCGGTCAGAGCGAGGGCGTCGATGGCGGTGACCGTGTTCTTGTTGTCGTCCAGACGACCGGCGTGCACCAGCGACAGCGGTCGGGGTCCGGTGGGCGGTTGATCACGTAGCCGGGCGTCGCTCAACCGGATGCCCCACGGGATGACGGTGAGCCGATCGGTGTATCGGTGTCCGGTGAGATCGTCGATGCGGTCGGCGAGGGCGGAGGTCGGAACCACGATCGCGGCGCTTGCGGCAGCGACCTCATTCAGGCTTTCGAGTTCCGATGTGTCGCGCTCGGCCGCCATCACCTCGGGGCCGTGGGTGAGGGAGATGATCGGGATGTTGCCGGCGGTTCGCGCGAACGCCAGGCTGAGCGCGAACCCGAGGTACTGGGCGTGAATGACGTGCGGCCTGGCCTTCTCGATGAGCGCACCGACTTCGCGCGTCAACTCGTCCACGTAGGGGGCGAAGTCCGGGCCCTGGGGGTGTTTCGTGGTGGAGAGGGCGATCAGCTGATCGAACGCAGCCTCCCACGTCTGATCGACCGGCGCCCTGCCCAGGAAGGTCGTGTGGATGTCAGGCATTGCGGCGTAGAGATCGTTGACGAGGATCATGCTCCCGGACGAAGGAGCGGCGGTGCGGTTGATGCCGGTCAGGACACTCAGGATCTCGCCGGTCATGCGGACACTCCATTCATGGTTGACCGGAGGGGCGGAACCGGGGATCGGGCTCCCAGGGCCAGTTCGACTCGTGAGTCATCGGTGGCGTGCCGCGTCTCGCGCTGGCGGGGTGGCGCCCACCACGACGCCAGGTGCGGCATGAAGACGGCCGTGACCTCCTCGGCCGGATGCACGTAGCCCCTACCGTCCAGTTCTGCCGTCCATACCCGGACTGCCGATCGCGGGTAGACGGGATTTACCCCGATCTCCCCCTTGGGGAGGACTCCGTTGAAGGGGGTGGGGAGGCCCTCGCTGTTCCAAAAATCCCATGCCTCCAGCGCCTTGGCTTTCTCGAAGACGTGGTAAAGCTGCTGGTAGCGGGGCATGTACCGGATCTCGCGGAAGATCATCTGGCCGATCAGTCCGGGCGCCGCTTCCCGGAGCGTGCCGAGCTCGACACCTTGGAAGGTGACCGCTGCCGCGTCCTGGGACGGGTCCAGCGCGGTCCGGGCGAACAGGTGCGACAGTCGCCGTCGGACGTACTCGGCGACTTCCGGAGCAAGGGCCGGTTCGATGCCGTCGACGAGCTGGACGAGCCGGTGATGGCGTGGATTGAAACGGGCCAGGTCGAACAGCTGGTCCATGCCGTCCACGGCGGTGAAAGCGAGGCGTTTGTAGAGCCAGTTGTTCAGCTCTCCCGCCTCGGCGCAGGCCTTGGTCTCCGGAGCCACGGAGTGGAGCATCAGGTATTCGGAGACGACCTCGAAGTACAGGTAGCCGAGGAACGGTACGTCGCTCACGGCGGCCGACAGTTGGTCGATGAACTCGGGTGCCGGCGTGGCGTGGCCGGTGGCGTTGCGCAGCGCGATGTCGAGGAACGGTGCGGCGGTACGCAGCCCGGCCAGCACGGTGTGGTCGAGCTGGTCGTTCTCGGCCGGGGTGAGGAAGCTGCTGTAGCGCTGGTAGGTGCGCAGGTGGATGCCGCCGAGGTGCAGGTAGTCGACGCCCTTGGCCGGGATCGGGGCGTCCGGGGTGACCTCAACGATCAGGGGCGTGGTGGAGGGTTTGGTCCGCAGCAGGTAGGCGCCGAGGTTGTGGGGGCGCAGTCCCTCGCGCTGGCTGGTGAGAGGTGCGCAGTACAGGGCCCCGACCAGGCATCCGGTGGAGACGTGTAGCTGCCGGCTGGTGCGGATGGCGTCGATGCTCCTGGTGGTGTGCAGCAGGTACATCGGCCGCCCACTGGCGAGCGCTTCGGTCATGGCGTTGTGCCGGATCAGCCAGCCGTTGGGGGTTGAGCTCAGGTGGTGGCGCCAGTCGCTCTCGCTCTCGGCCAGCGAGGCGGGCATGTGGCGCTGCGCGGGCACGGTGTAGTCCGTGTGGGCGTGTTCCCATTCGGCGCGCAAGAGAACTCCCGGGGAGGAAAGGAAGGAGGGGTCGGCAGCGGGGTTGGGGGCCAGGAGCTAGAGGGTCTCGACGTTCGGTCCGGACAGGCGGTTCCGGCAGTCGAGGACGTAGGACGCGTGTGTCTCGATCACTGCGAGGTCGAACCGTGCGTGGTCCATGAGGAGCACCACGGCGTCGGCGGCTGCGATCTCCTGCGCGTTCGCGTCGACCAAGGGCACGTTGAGCTTGGTGTGGTCGCCGGCCGGAACGTTGGGATCGGCGCCGCGGACCTCGGCGCCGAGGTCGATCAGGAGTTCGGCGACACGCGCCGACGGCGACTCGCGGAGGTCGGTGGCGTTGATCTTGTAGGTCAGGCCGAGCAGCAGGATCCGGGATCCGCTGACGGGCAGGCCGCGCTTGGCCAGTGCTTCCGTCAGACGCCGGACGACGTAGTCGGGCATGTGCCGGTTCACGTCGGCAGCGAGCTCCACGAACCGGCAGGGGACGCCGAGCTCCTGCTGCACCTTCCAGCTCAGGAACATCGGATCGACGGGCAGGCAGTGCCCGCCGACTCCCGGCCCCGGGGTGAACCGGGTGAATCCGAAGCCCTTGGTCGCCGCGGCGTCGATCGACTCCCAGATATTCACGCCGAGGGAAGCCGCCAGCGTCGCCAACTCGTTGACCAGGCAGATGTTGACGAACCGGAAGGTGTTCTCGATCAGCTTGGCCATCTCAGCGACCCTGGTTCCGGACACCGGGACCGTGGTCTGGAAGATGCCGTCGTAGAAGCCCTTGATCGCATCAAGCGATGGGCCGTCGATGCCGGACACCAGTTTCGGCGTCCCGTCGAACGACCACCTCGCGTTCCCCGGCGCGATGCGTTCCGGACTGAACCCGGCCAGGAAGTCCACCCCGGCTTTCAGGCCCGAGGCCTTCTCCAGGATCGGCAGCAGCAGTTCCTCGGTGGTGCCGGGATAGGTCGTGGACTCCAGGACCACCGTCGCGCCGGGGCGGAGGTGCTCGCCCAGCGTCCGGGCGCAGGACTCGATGTAGGTCAGGTCGGGCACGCCGTCGTCCCCCAGCGGGGTCGGCACGGTGATCAGCGCGATGTCGAAGCCGGCCAGCATGGCGGCGTCGGCGGTCGCGGAGTAGGCCCCGGTGTCCAGTACCGTGCGGAGGCGTGCGGAGGTCACGTCCTCCACGTACGACTCGCCCGCGGTGAGGCGCTTGATGCGGTCGGGGTCCACGTCGTAGCCGACGACGCGGTGGCCGACCTCGGCGGCGCGCACGGCGAGCGGCAGTCCCACGTAGCCTTGGCCGGCGACAACAACATCCATGACGACTCCCTCTGGGTAAGGAGCACCGCTGTGCCCCTGGTTTCTGTGGTGATGCCGGTACACAATTCGGCGGCCACGCTCGGGACCTCAGTGAGGTCGGTGCTTGGGCAGACCCATCCCGATCTCGAGCTGCTGATCACCGACGACGGGTCCACGGACGACTCGATGGATCTGCTGAAAGAACTGGCCCAGCAGGACGAGCGGGTCCTGCCGGAGGCAGCGGCACAGCAGGGGGGCGCGGCCCGGGCCCGGAACCTGGCCATTGAGCGGGCCCGGGGCGACTACATCGCTTTCCTCGACAGCGACGACATGTGGCTGCCGACGAAGCTGGAGAAGCAGCTTGCCTTCGCCGCGACGGCCGGGACGCCGCTGACGTTCACCTCCTACTACAAGGTCGACGCCCTGTACGCGGGCGAGGCCGCCGACTTCGTCGCGAACGAGCGTGTGGTGTGGGCGCCGGAGTACGTGGACTACAGCGCGATGCTGGTCCATGACCACATCGGTGCCCTGACCGCCATGTACGACCGCAGGGTGGTCGGGACGAGGCTGATGCCGGACATGCCGAAGAGGCAGGACTACGCGCTCTGGTTGTCGATCATGCGGGATGGGACTCCTGCGCGGGCGCTGCGGGAGCCGTTGGCGCTGTACCGGGCGCAGCGGGCCGGGTCGCTCTCGTCGAACAAGTTGTCGCTCGTCCCGTACAACTGGGACCTCTACCGCCGGCACGAGCACCTCTCTGTGGTCCGATCGGCTCGGGCTCTGGCCGGGGCGGCCTGGCACTCGGTGCGGAAGTCGCGCATCTAGCACCCGTTCACGACCTCGGGGTCCGATCGGGGCGGCGCCCGACCGGGCCCCGCCCCCTGGCTGTGCCGCGTGTTCGGCGGCCGGACCGGGGGCGGGACTCGGTGGGTCACCGGTGTCGTCGGCTGCCTACGTGGCCGGGCCGTCGCCGGCCCGCTCGCGCAGGAACAACTGCAGGAGCAGCCGACGCTCGGCAGCGGGGACGGTCTCCTGCCCGCTGTGGAGCGGCTCCCGGCCGTGCAGGAAGCACCGCTGGTTCACGATGAGGTAGTCGCCGGCCTGGAGCATGAAGGAGACCTGCCCCCGCACCAGCTCCTCGGCGAGCTCGCGGGCGGCGTCGGCGTGCGCCTTGCTCAGCTCGGACCGCTCCAGCATCTTCGCGGTGAACCGGACGAACCCCTGACCCCGGTCGGAGCCGTCCAGGATCGGGAACGGATTGCACTCCTCGCCGAGGCCGTGCAGGTCGAAGAAGGTCCCGTAGTGGTAGGCCGCCTCGGCCAGGAGCGCGCGGCTGTTCTCCGGCAGCCGTGCCACCGCCGCGTGGGGGTCGGACAGGATGCTGGGGCCGCCACCGAGCGGGTCGGGGCGCACGCACAGGAGCGTGGTGTACTCCGGGGGCCGGGTCGCGTTCACCAGGTCCATGTGGAACGCGTTGTAGCCGGTGCCGGAGGACTTGCCGGGGTCCTTGTCGACCTTGACCCCGATGTCCTTCCACTCCGGCCACCGCGGGAAGGGCGAGAAGGGCACGGACACCTCGGCCGCGATGGCCATCGCCAGCCGCCGGAACCGGTCGCCGGTCCCCAGGGCCTTGGCGAGGTTCCCCAGGCGCAGCACGGCGTATCCGCCGCCCTCCCCGGTCAGAGCGTGGCGCAGGGCCACGACGGTCTCCTCGAACTGCGGGACGGCCGCCAGCTCGGCCCGGTACTTCTCCATGGTGGACTGCGCCAGGAACGGTCCGTCCAGTTCCCAGGGCGGGAGGGAACGGCCCATCAGATCGGCTTCGAGTTCGCGAGGGAGGTCGATGCGCACGCGGAGCTTCCTTCTCTCGTGGGGTTCTCGGGTGTCGTTCGGGTGCTGCAGCTGTCGCCGGGCGCAGAAGGCGGTCCGACAACGGGCTGGTCTTCTCGTCACCGCCGCACACCGTCGGCCGGCAGTTGCGGGGACGGGTATGAAGTGCCGGAAGTGAGGCGAGTGATAACTCGCTAGAATTGGTTCGCCGCCCGGGTCGTTTCCGGGGCCGCTATTTGTCCGTCAAAAATGGGAGCGGAGCCCTCTCTCCTGTCACGCAGACCGCTCCCGCACCAGGTCTGACAGTTCGATTTTCGGTCAACTGTGCTACCTGGTCGAGGGATTGGCGGGAGTCCCGCGGGAGTCCCGCCCTTTCCATCGCTACGCTGACATCACGTCCGGTGATTGGATTTCGTCGTGGACGAGCGCACCTGCGACCACCCCTTGGCCTACGCCCGGACAGCACGCGGCATGACCCGCGTGGACCTGGCGCAGCAGATCCGTACGGCCGCACAGCAGCGCGGGCTGCGCTGCTGCGTGGACAAGCAGCGCATCCGGAAATGGGAGGTCGACGGCGTCACGCCTGACCGCGATTCCCAGACCTACATCGCCGAAGCATTCGGCATCCCCGTGAGTGTCGTCGATACCGGCATCTGGCCGCAGTGGCTGCACGGCACCAGCGCGGGCGTGACCCCGCTTGGCCCGCACAGCACCGTTCCCGCCCTCCGAGAGGCCTTAAGTTCCGCCATGGATCGCCGCATCTTCCTTTCCGTTTCCGGCGCCGCACTCACCGCCCTCGCGGCCAGTTGGGCCACCGGCGACACCCGGGCCCTGACCGAAGCCCACACCGGAAAAGCCGTCGACGAAGAATTCATCTCGTTGCTGGAGCGGGCCAGCGCCGAGCTGAACAGCCTCCCCACCGAGAAGCGCCAGCACGTCCCCGCACTGCTCCACGCCCACCTGACCACCGTCACGGAGCTGCTCGAACACGGCCGCTACGCCCGGCCAGTCGGCCTGCGCCTGCACGCGCTGGCAGCCTCGCTGGCGCAGACGGTCGGCTGGCACCGCTTCGACATCGCCGACCATCCCGCGGCCGCGAAGCTCTGGGTCGCCGGCCTGCACAGCGCCCACGCCGGCGGCGACCGCGACATGGGCGCCGCACTCCTGGGCGATTTGGCCTACCAAGCGGCCTGGCGCAAAGACCACACCACAGCCGCCGGAATTCTCGAACACGCTCTGACCCGCACCGAACACCCCGCCGCACAGTCCCTGCTCCACCTGCGCCTCGCGCGGACCCTCGCAGCCCAAGGGGAACGACGCGCCGTTCTGCGCTCGCTGAACGCGGCCGAACGCCTGCTCGACACCGCATCCGGCCGCGAGCGGCCTGCATGGTGCGCCTGGCTGTCCGAAGCCGACCTCGCCGTCGACTCCGGTCAGGCCCTGCTCGACCTCGGCGACACCGCCCGCGCGCACGGCCTCATCGGTGAGGGACAGGCCTTGCTGCCCACTGCCCGCGACAAGACGCGGGGTGTCTTCTTCGCCTACCGGGCCGAAAGCCACCTCAACCTGGGCGAACCCGAGCTCGCCGCGGCGGCCGCGAGCGAATCTCTCCAACTCGCACGCCGCATCGGCGCACCCCGCTGCGTTCAGCTCGTCCAGGACCTCGTCCCGCGCTTCCGAGGCTACCGCGACGCGGAAGGCGTTCCCGAACTGCTCCACCTCGCCGCGAGCTGACGCCTGGCTCTTGCCCGGACCTGGTTTCAGGAATCACGCTGTTCCAGTAAGGGAATGCCCCATAGTGTTCTGCTGCTTTTGCGGGCCGAGCAGTGGGGGAGCCGATGCGAGGACGCGGGCACCGGGCGATCATGACGGCCACCGCCACCGCGGAACTGGTTCTGGCGGCAGCCCTCGGGGTCGCGGCCAACGCAGCCACGGGCGACGCCCAATGGCCGGGACCGTTGGACTTGCTGCGCCAGCACGCGTGGCCTGCCGTCGGTCTACTGGTCACACTGTCCCTGGTCATCTTCATTGCCCGGACTTGGAAGCCCGACGATCTGCAGGCCTGGCGTAATGACCCCCCTCCCCCACCGATCGCCTTGGTCCCTGAGTGGTTCGTGGCACGACCCGAGACCCAGCAAGCAGTGCAGGCCGTGTGTCGTGTAGACGACGACGCCACGGTGGGCATCACCACATCCTTGTGGGGAGCGGGCGGCTTCGGGAAAACCACCTTGGCTACCGCTGTCTGCTCCCACCGACAGGTACGACGAAGCTTCCGTAAACGCATCTACACCGTGACCATCGGGCGCGACGTCCGCGGCCGCGCCGCCATCGCGGCCAAGGTTGCCGAAGTAACCCGGTTCATAACCGGTGACACCACAGAGTACGGTGACGACCCCCAGCTGGCCGGCCAGCATCTCGGCCGCCTCCTCGACGAACGCCCCCGCACGCTGCTCGTCCTGGATGACGTCTGGGAAGAGGAGCAACTCGCCCCGTTCCTGCACGGCGGGCGACTCTGCGTGCGGCTGATCACCACCCGCAATCCGGTGCTGCTCCCTGCAGGCGCCGTTCCGATTCAGGTCGACGAGATGTCACCGGCGCAGGCGCGAGTACTGCTGACCTGGCAACTCCGCCCGATATCTGAGGAGCTGCTCAACGAACTCCTGCAGGCGACGGGCCGCTGGGCGCTGCTACTCCGCTTGACCAACCGGCTCATCGCCGAGCAGACCGCCACGGGCGCCGATCCCGCAGACGCAGCTAGCACCGTTCTCCAGCAACTACGGGCGGCCGGCCCTGCCGCAGTAGATGACCCCGTCAGGGGATGGAACCTGGGCGATCCACGTGAGCGCAGCTTGGCTGTCCGAGCCACCATCGAGGCAGCCACACTGCTGCTGCCCCCAGGCGGGGCGGACCGATTCGCCGAGCTCGCCGTCTTCGCCGAAGACGAGGTCATCCCCATCACCCTGGTAGCCGTGCTATGGGGAGCCACCGCAGGAATCACCGAGGCACAGACCCGCGCCCTGTGCCGGAATCTGGAACGCCTTTCCTTGATCACCATCGTGGCCGACTACGGCGGGCGGATCAACCTCCACGATGTCATCCGCGATTACCTCCGCGCCGACCTCGGTGAGACTGCGCTCATCGCGCTGAACGGCCGCTTCGTCGATGCGGTGGCCGCCACGCTGCCTTCCGCTGCCCCACTTGCCGCCACCGCGCCCGACCCCGAACACGCCTGGTGGACACTGAGCGACGGCTACCTCCTGGACCACCTCATCGAACACATCACCGAAGCTGGCCGCGTTCCCTACGCCGAAGCTGTCGCAGGAGACCTTCGCTGGGTGGAGGCCCGCCTCTACCAACGCGGCCCCACGGCGCCCTGGAATGACCTCACCCGTATTGACACACCCCACGGGCGATCTCTCGCCCATTCCCTCGCCCAAGCCGCACACCTGCTCGCTCCCACCAATCCGCCTCGCGCCCTGGCCGGCGTGCTGTACAACCGCTTGCAACACCACCCTCTGTGGGGCGACCAGGTCGCCGCTCGCCAGAGCGACCCCGACCAACTGCCACTTCTAGCGGCCCGAATGCCTCCCCCTGATCAGCCTGACCCGGCGATGCAGCGCACCCTTACGGGCCACATCAACCCGGTGTCAGCGGTGTACATATCCCCCGATGGCGCATCGATTGTCAGTGCGGCCGGTGAGGTGGCGATCTGGGACGCCGCTACAGGAACCTGCACCAAGATGTTCGCGCGACGTGCTCGCGGAACGATGGCGGTGTCCCCAGACGGCACGTGGCTCGCTACGGGAGGTGACGGTTACACGCTCCACATCTGGGACCGTGCCACGGCGACCTGCACCGCGACCCTCACCGGCCACACCAACTCCGTGCGATCAGTGGCCATTTCCCCGGACGGTACGTGGCTTGCCACGGCAAGCGACGACCGCGCGGTCCGCATCTGGGACCGCGCCACGGCGACCTGCACCGCGACCCTCACCGGCCACACCGACTCCGTGTATAGGGTGGTCGTATCCCCGGACGGTGCGTGGCTTGCCACGGCAAGCGCCGATTGCACGGTCCGCATCTGGGACCGCGCCACGGCGACCTGCACCGCGACCCTCACCGGCCACACCAACGTCGTGCGGTCTGTCGCTATCTCTCCAGACGGCACGTGGCTCGCCACAGGGTGCGGTGACGGCGTCGTTCGTATTTGGGATCGTGGCACCGCAACGTGCACCGCCAATCTACTCGGACATACGAACGCCGTTATGTCCGTGGCCATCTCTCCGGATGGCACGTGGCTCGCCACGGGGTGCGGTGATGGCCCCGTGCGCATCTGGGACCCGGCGGCCGGAAGTGCTGCTGCGGCCCTTGGCCTCATCGACTGGGTCCCGTCGCTCGCTATTTCCGTGGACAACACTTTTTACGTATCAGGAAGTTACGAGGGGACGGTCCGGATTTGGGACCACACCACCGGTATCTGCACGGCTAGGCTCGCTGGTCATACCAGGCCGGTGCTGTCGGTGGCGATCGCCCCGGACGGCACCTGGCTCGCCACCGGCAGCCGGGATAAGACGGTCCGGGTGTGGGACCGCGCCACAGGCACCTGCACCGCCACCCTCACCAGTCACGCTGGCGAGGTGCGGTCGGTGGCAATCGCCCCGGACGGCACCTGGCTCGCCACGGGGTGCGGCGACGCCACGGTGCGGGTCTGGGACCACGCGGCCGGCGCCTGTACGGCTGTCCTCACCGGGCATGAACTGCCGGTGAGGGTGGTGGCGATCGCCCCGGACGGCACCTGGCTCGCTTCCGGAGGCTACGACGGCATGGTGCGGGTCTGGCGCGTCAGAGACGCCTGCACAGTGGCTGTGGCGCGGGCTGATGGGGCCTTGCAAACATGTCTTTGGGGTTCGGATAGTCACGGGCTTGCTGTGGGTGGAGACCGAGGTGTGTACCTGTTCCAGCTGCGCACCTGAAGTGCGGTGCGGACGACTCGACAAGCAGTTTGCCTGGACCCGGGCACTGCTCATTCCGGTACGTGAAAGCTGCTGGCAGATCATTTCGCCTGCTGAACGCGCAGCTGCCTTTCGACGTGCGCAAGTTCCCACCGTCCTGCGTTCTTCCTAGCGTGATGGTCGTCCCCACGTCCGGGGGCCTCACACACCGGAGGAACCATGCGTCCGAACCGCTCCGCGCGCCCCACCCGCTCCGCCCGTCCGAACCGGGCCATCCGTCCGCTCCGGGCCATCCGCCCCAACTGAGCGACGCCACTCCCCTGGTCAGAAGGCGGCCGCACTTCCGCGGCCGCCTTCTGTCTTGCCCGCACCCATCCGTGATCTGCAAGGGGACCGGCCCGTGGCCACCACTGATGCACCCCTCACCCTCACCCGCCACGCGGCGCCCACCCGGACGGGCCGCTCCGTGGTCTGGGCGCTGATCGCCGCCTCCCTGGTCGTGAAAGCGGGCGGCTTCGCCTGGGATTTCCTGGGCTACTACGTGTCGGTCACGCACGGCACTACCGCAGCTGGGGCGTCCATGACCCTTTTCGGCGTCGGCTGGTGCCTTGGCCAGGCGGTCTCCGGCCAGCTCACCGACCGTGCCGGGCAGCGCACCGCGCTGGCGCTCATGATGACGTTCGCCGCCATCTCCTGCGTCGCGCTGACCCTGGTGGCATTGCTGCCTGCACTGCTGATCGTGTCCGTCTGTCTCGGGCTGACCATGGAAACCTATCGCCCGGCGGTCTCGGCGTCGATCAACGAACACATCGCCTCCGGCGGCGCCCGGGCCCGGGCCCAGACCGCGCTGTACTGGACGATCAACGTCGGCATCGCCATCTGCGGCGGACTCGGCGGCTACCTGGCCCACCACTACGGCTACAAGCCGTTGTTCCTCGCCAACGGCGCCGTGTGCCTGGCCTTTGCGCTGCTGGCCCTGCGCCTGCTGGCCGCTCCGCACCCGACACCGGACGAGCCACAGACGGACGTCACCTTCCGCCAGGTGCTGGCCGACCGAGGCCTGCGGTGGATCGCGCTGGTCTCGACGGCAGCCATGGTGTGCGCGTGGGGCATGGTGTCGGTCCTGCCGCTGCTGATGGCCGCCGATGGGCTGCCGCCGACCGCGTACGGCACCGCGATGATCGCCAACACTGTGGCCGTCCTGGTCCTCACCCCGCCGATGACGCGCCTACTCATCGGCCGCGGCGACCCGCTGCGGTTCTCCCCCGTCGTCGTGCTGGCGGCCGGGACGGCCATCCTCGGCGCGGGCATCGGCCTCGCCGCGTATCAGCACACCACGCTCGGCTACTCGATCGCCTGCGCCGCCCTGGTCCCCGGCGAGGTCGCCTACAGCATCGCCATCGGCGCGTACCTGTCCACCGCCGCGCCGGAGGGCGCCGTCGGCCGCTACCAGGCGGTGATCTCCGCTTCGTCCGCCGTCGCGTCCCTGCCCCCACTGGGCATCGCCATCGCGCTGCACGCCGGTGGCCGGCCGCTGGTCGCAGCGCTGCTGGGCGGCTGCGCCCTGCTGGGTGTCGCAGCCTGCCTCCCGCTCTCCCGGGCCCTGCGCCACGGCACCGGAGCCCACTGAGAACCCGCCATCCGGAAGGACTTCGTCATGACCGCCAACTTCCGCAATCTGCCCTGGCCCACCGACCCCGCACCGGTGCCGGCACAGCAGGTCGCTGAGCCTTCGCCCGCCTCCACATCCAACGCGCCGGGCACCACGGCCGGCTGCCGAACGTCGACTGCGCGCACGCCGACCATCTGCGGCCTCGAAGCCCTGCCCGACCTCGGCGCACCTCACCTGGGCCTGCGCATGCCATGGTGGTGGTAGCCACCGGAACGTCACGCGCACAGCGAAGAGCCGGGCGCGGCCAGGGTGGGGGCCCTGGTCGCGCCCGTTGCACGATTCGGCCGCCGCCGCGGGGCGTGCAGATGCGGCAGCGCTGCGCGCGACGTGGATGGAGCCGGCGATCTGGGTGCTGGTGACTTCTTCGGCGGCTCCGAAGAGCCCGTATCCGGCGTTGTTGACGACAACGTCGAGGCCGCCGAGGCCAGCATGGTCAGCGCCTTGCACCTGCGGCAAGCACAGCGCTGGAGACGCCGATTTCCGAGAGCCGACCCGTCGACAGCGGCTGAATCTGGACTCTGCCAAACGATCGTGTCCACGACATAATTCCGCCTGGTCTTCGAAGCGCCGGCGGGGAACGGGAGCGCCGGAGACGAATCGAGAGGGGAACACGCATGTCAGCACGTCGGATCCTTGCACCCCTGGCGGCCGCGGTTCTGGCGGCTGGTGGGCTCACTGCCATGACCACCACGCCAGCCAGCGCAGCAACCTGCCTGGGTACTGCCAGGAGCTTCACTCCCGTCGACAACGGGAACGAGTACGTGTGGCCCACATCCGGATACGCCTACGCCACGTCCAACTGCAACGACATCAACGTCAAGCCGTCCATCGCAGCCGGCGGCGGGTTCGACTTCGTGCCCGTGCGCACCTGCTTCTACCCCACGAGCGGCAGCTCCTACTGCAATGCCTACCGCGACATCACGGTCGGAACCTGGGGTCTGGCAGCCACCGACGTCAAGGACGGCACCAGATTCATAGTGCAATTCCAGTTCAGCACCAAGGGATCGATCGCCTACTGACCTGACTCGTGCAGCCTCCACGAGAGGCTCCGGCGCATCGCACGCGCTGGAGCCCTTCGCCCAAGCTGGAGTTCCGACGAAACGGGTCTCCGACAGTGACGAAAGTCGCTGTCGGGGCCCATTTCTCGTGTTGATCAAGGGACCTGCAGGTCGGCATGGCCGACCGTTGCGTCCCTCGCGTATCGGCGCCCCCTCGTTGGCCGTCAGTGGCCAGCGGGGGGGCTCCTTCGTGGGGGTGATGTCCTGTGTGTGATGCGCGCCACTCGGGTCTGTCCATCGAACGGTGTAACTCGGGTGGTGTGGGTTATCGGTGGCCGGCGGTGAGTCGGCCGTCGAAGGCGATGTCGAAGGCTTGCAGGGCTGGCTTCCAGCGCATGGTCCAGCGTTTGCGGCCGGAGCCGGTGGGGTCCAGGCTCATGACGGCCATGTAGACGCACTTCAGCGCGGCGGCCTCGTTCGGGAAGTGCCCGCGGGCGCGGACGGCCTTGTGGATGCGCGCGTTGACCGACTCGATGGCGTCCGTGGACGCTCCCAGCGCCGCTTCTCCATCGCCGCGCTGACCTGCTACAAGCCAGGAGAACGCTCCTGCCTGATCTACCGGCCCAGACTGCACGAGGACCACAAACGCGGCGGCCGGCGCAGCTTCGCCTGGACCGACTACCGCGACCTGCTCATCACAGCACACCGGCAGCTCGCTGGCCCGATCGTTCTCATCTGGGACAACCTGAACGGGCGCAAGGACGCTCGCATGCGGGCTTTCATCGACAGCCAGGACTGGCTCACGGTCCACTACCTGCCGCCCTACGCACCCGACCTGAACCCGGTCGCGGGCATCTGGTCACTGCTGCGACGCAGCTGCCAGGCCAACACCGCATTCGCCGACCCCGAGCACCTCATCCGCGCACTTCGCCGCGGCCTCCGAAAGATCCAGTACCGCAGCGACCTCATCGACGGCTGCCTCGCCGAAACCGGACTCACCACGACGACAACACGCCTAAAACCCCAGTAACCACCAAAACCCCGTGCACACTGCTCACGGTGGGGAACGACTCGGCACCGCAACTCCGCCCATCCCGGCAGCCACGTAGCGGCCTGGAGGGGAACGCCCGATCAGCGCAGGTCGGAGACGGTTGTGTCACACCCTCGTCACTATGCACAAGATCTATACACTGCGTGTATACGCCTCGTGTAGAGTCCTTCGCATGAGCATCGGCCACACCCTGCTCGGGCTCCTGGAGTCCGGCCCCCGCCACGGCTACGACCTGAAACGGGAATTCGACCACAAGTTCGGCCACGACCGCCCGCTGCACTACGGTCAGGTCTACTCGATCATGGCGCGGCTGCTGAAGAACGGGCTCGTCGAGGTCGACGGCATCGAGGCCGGCGGCGGCCCGGAACGCAAGCGGTACGCGATCACCGACGCAGGCATCACCGACGTCGGCAAGTGGCTCGCGGAACCGGAGAAGCCCGAGCCCTACCTGCAGAGCACCCTTTACACCAAGGTCGTCCTCGCGCTGCTGACCGGCCGCAGCGCCGCCGACCTGCTCGACACCCAGCGCTCGGAGCACCTGCGCCTGATGCGGGAACTGACCGTCCGCAAGCGCGACGGCGACCTCGCGGACCACCTGGTCTGCGACCACGCCCTGTTCCACCTCGAGGCGGACCTGCGGTGGCTGGAACTCACCACTTCACGACTGGACCGACTCTCGGCGGAGGTACGCGCATGACCACCACGGACCGTTTGCTGGAAGCCGTCGGCCTGCACAAGGCCTACGGACCCACCCCGGCCCTGGACGGCGCCGACTTCGCGATACGCGCCGGTGAGGTCGTCGCCGTGATGGGGCCCTCCGGCTCCGGCAAGTCGACGCTGCTGCACTGCCTGGCCGGCATCGTGCGGCCGGACTCCGGCCAGGTGCTGTACCAGGGACGGGAGCTGACCGCGATGAGCGACGCCGAGCGCAGCGCCCTGCGCCGCGGCGAGTTCGGCTTCGTCTTCCAGTTCGGCCAGCTCGTGCCCGAGCTGACCTGCGTGGAGAACGTGGCGCTGCCGCTGCGGCTCAACGGCGTCAAGCGCAAGGAGGCGGAGACCCGCGCCACGGAGTGGATGGCCCGGCTGGAGGTCGACGACCTCACCGGCAAGCGGCCCGGCGAGGTCTCCGGCGGCCAGGGCCAGCGCGTCGCGGTGGCCCGCGCACTGGTCACCGGCCCGCGGGTGGTCTTCGCCGATGAGCCGACCGGCGCCCTGGACTCGCTCAACGGCGAGCGTGTGATGCGCCTGCTCACCGACGCCGCCCGCGACACCAACGCAGCCGTCGTCCTGGTCACCCACGAAGCACGCGTCGCCGCCTACTCCGACCGCGAAGTCGTCGTCCGCGACGGCACGTCACAGGACATGGAGCGCGCCGCATGAGCGCCCTCGAACAAGCAGGGACCGGCGGCACCTTCCGGACCTGGATTCGCGACCTCGGCCTCGGCATGCGCTTCGGAGCGAACGGCGGCCGCGAGGGCTGGACCCGCACCGTACTGACCGCCATCGGCGTCGGCCTCGGCGTCACACTCCTGCTGCTGGCCGCCTCCGTCCCGGCCATGATCAGCGCCCGCAACGACCGCGGCTACGACCGGGACTATTCCTGGAACAAGGCCCAACCCAAGCGAACCGCCAGCACCGTACTGTTCGCGCAAGCCGACACTACTTTTGGCGGGGCGGACATCCGCGGTCTGCTGCTCAAGGCGGACGGCGACCGGCCCTCGCTGCCGCCGGGCGTCAAGACGATGCCGGCACCCGGTGAGATGGTGGTCTCCCCCGCCCTCAAGCGCCTGCTCGACGAGCCAGGCAGCGAACTGCTGCGCGAACGCCTGAACTACCGGATCACCGGCACCATCGGCGACCAGGGCCTGGTCGGGTCCGCCGAGATGGCCTACTACGCGGGCAGCGACAAGCTCGTCGCACGATCCGCGGACGGCAAGACCGGCAACGCCACCCGCATCCCCGACTTCGGACGGGAACGAGGGCCGAGCGAACCGTTGGGCGGTGTGCTGACCCTGCTGCTCATCTTCGGCATCGTGGTGCTGCTGGTGCCGGTCGGCGTCCTCATCGGCACCGCCGTCCGCTTCGGCGGCGAGCGCCGCGACCGCAGACTGGCCGCACTGCGTCTGGTCGGCGCGGACAGCCGGATGACCCGGCGGGTCGCGGCCGGCGAGGCGCTGTTCGGCTCACTGCTCGGACTCGTCGTAGGTACGGGCTTCTTCCTGCTCGCCCGGCACTTCGCGCGCGGTGTGACGGTGTACGACCTCAGCGCGTTCCCTTCCGACATCAGGCCTGCTCCGGTCCTGGCCGCCCTGGTGGCGATCGCGGTGCCCTCCGCGGCGGTCGCGGTGACCCTGATGGCGATGCGCGGCATCGCCATCGAGCCGCTCGGCGTCGTACGCAACGCCGCGGCGCGCCGACGCCGGCTGTGGTGGCGGCTGCTGATCCCGCTGGCCGGTATCGGGCTGCTGGCCCCGCTCTTCGGAACCGTTTCCCAGGAGGACACCGGGGTCAACCCCTACCAGGTGACCCTCGGTGTGGTCCTGCTGCTGGTGGGTCTCACCGCCGTGCTGCCGTGGCTCGTCGAATGGGTCGTCGGCCGCTTCCGCGGCGGCTCGCTGCCCTGGCAGCTGGCCACCCGCCGCATGCAGCTCCACAGCAGCGCCGCCGCCCGTATGGTCAGTGGTGTCACCGTCGCCGTTGCGGGCGCGATCGCCCTGCAGACCCTGTTCACCGGGATCCAAGGCGACTTCATCACGCCGACCGGCCAGGACCCGAGCCGCGCCCAGCTGGGCATCCAGTACAGGGTCGACAGCGGGGCGCAGGCGCAGCAGGTGACGAAGGCCTTCGTCGACACCCCAGGCGTCCGCTCGGTGATCGGCATCGTCCAGGGCGAGGCCGCCCAGGGAAACGCCTCGACACTCAAGTCCCTCGACCAACTCCAGTCCGTCCCCCTCTTCCTGGGGGATTGCTCCGCGCTCCGCGAATTCGCCAATGTCGGAGCAAACTGCGCTGACGGTGACGTCTTCATGATGGAGATCGGCGACTCCCCCCTCTTCAAGCCCGGCGCCACGCTCGACCTCAACATGCCCGGTCCGGAACGCTACACCGGCACGCCACAGCCCTGGCGCATCCCGGCCGACGCCCGCACGGTGCACCATCGCGTAGCGCCCGACGGAAGCATGGAGTGGGGCATCCTGGCGACCCCGGCCGCCTTGGACGTAGCACACCTGCCCAGGCCCAAGGTCCGGCTCATGCTGATCCTCGACCCGACCCCGGACGCGGTCGAGCGCGCCCGCAACACCGCCGCGCTCATCGACCCCTCTATCGTGGTCGATCAGTTCAGTGCCACCATGGTGTCCGACAGATTCGAGACCATCCGCCGCGGCCTGTTCATCGGCGCCACGCTCACCCTGGTCCTGATCGCCGTGAGCCTGCTGGTCTCCACACTGGAGCAACTGCGCGAGCGCCGGAAGCTGCTGGCCATCCTGGTCGCCTTCGGCACCCGGCGATCCGTGCTCGCCCTGTCCGTGCTCTGGCAAACGGCTGTCCCCGTCTTCCTGGGGCTCACCGTCGCCGTGGTCGGTGGCGTCGGCTTGGGCGCCGCCCTGCTGAAGATGGTGCACACGCCGTTCCATGTCGACTGGGCGAGCGTGGGCGAGATGACGGCAATGGGCGGGGCGGTGATTCCCGCGGTCACGGCGCTCACCATGCCGGCGCTGTTGCGGATGATGCGCCCGGACGGCCTGCGCACGGAGTGACCGCCGGGCTGGCGCCTCCTACGTGACCTGACGTCTCCTCAGGAGCCATAGCCGTGCGGCAGTTGTACCACTGCGGCAGGGCGCCGAACCCTGGAGCGCACCTGCACACGGCTCGAGGTGTCCTGCGCAGTACATCTGGGAGGAAGCCCGCCCCCGCGTCGATCAGGGGCTGGTGTCCATCACAGGATGCCATGCACCACAGCAGGGCCCACGTCTGCGAACAGACCCGCCGGTGCAGCAATGCCGCTGCACCGGCGGTCACTTCCTCGCGGGCGCACCTACCGTCTGCGATGCTCCCCGACGCGGCCGACGGCGCTCACGCAACGGACGGCGAGCAGAACGTCGTTGAGGACCCTGTTGCGCTCCGGCCGCACACAAGGCCGGCAAGCGGTGTGGGTGGGTCAGGTGGCGCGGCCACCGCTACGCGAGACCACGGCCCTCCACCTGGCCGGGCTCCACGTCACAGGGGTCTCGCTCCGGTCTGCCGGATGATCAGAACGGGGTGGATCCGTGCAGAGGTGTCTGCCACACCGAAACGTGCGACCTGCTGGGATGCGGTGAAGGGTGCTTCGTTCCGGTCGCCCCAGCGTTCGGAGCGCTGCCGACTCTCCCTCGGCCGCCGATAACCCACACAACCCGAGTTACACCGTTCGTTGGACAGACCCGTATTTGGCGCGGGTTCGGTGCGCGGCGACGTTGGCCCGGTTTCCGCACACTTCGTAGGAGTGCCATCGCTGGTTGCCGCTGCGTGTGGCGTCGTAGAAGGCGTGCTGGCAGTCCGGGTGGGCGCAGATCCGGACGCGGGAGAACTGGCCGCCGGCGACGAGGGCGGCGATCGCGCGGATGACGGCGCCCGCGGCGGGGGATCCGGAGACTTGGTGCTGGTCGACGCTTCCGTCGCCGTCGAAGGCGTGGTGGAAGCCCGTGGTGGCGGCCAGCCGGTTGATCTCCGTCCATGCGGCGTGCCCGGTTTCGGTGCCCGGCAGGTGGACGGCCTCGGTCAGGGCCTGCCGTAGTGAGCGCACCTGGGCGACGTCGTCGTCGGACAGGGGTGCTGCGGCTGTCCGGCCGAACAGGAGCAGCAGCGGCGCGGCGCTCGCGGCGTCCGTGAGTGTGTCGGGGGTCCGCGGGGTGGCGTGGGGGCGTGAGTTGAGCAGTTCGACGACCGCCTCCGCGAGTCCAGGCGCCTGTCGCGGCGTGGTGGGTCTGCTCCCGGGGCTGCTCATGTCCCCAGCATACGAGTAAGGGGCTATCCAGCAAGGGCTTTACGGCGTGAATAGATGATGCTAGGAATGTAAGCGGCTGGCGGCCACGCCACTCACTCTCTCGTTAAGGACTGATCCGTCATGCGTCATCTCACGCTCACCGCCGTCGGCGGAGACCTCAACGACACCGTCTCGCTCGTCGAGGGCCCCGAACCGGCTCTCGCCCCGGGCGAGGTGCTGGTCGAGGTGGACGCGGCACCCGTCAACAATGCGGACCTGCTGTTCACCATGGGCTGGTTCGCGGCCCAGCCCCGACTGCCCCAGGCGCTGGGCGCCGAGGGAGTCGGCCGCGTCGTGCGGGTCGGCGACGACGTGGACCGGTCCCTGACCGGCCGGCGCGTCCTGATCCTGCCCACCTTCGTCCAGGGAACCTGGGCCGAGCAGGTCGTGCTCCCGGCCCACACCGTCGTGCCGCTGTCCGTCGTGGACGATGCGGACGTCCTCCAGCTCGCCATGCTCCCCGTCAACCCGGCGACGGCCCGCGCGCTCCTGCACGACTACGTCGCACTGCGACCCGGCGACTGGATCGGTCTGAACCTCGCCAACTCCGCGGTCGGGCACTACGTCATCGCCCTGGCCAAGCAGGCCGGCATCAAGACCCTGGCCGTCGTCAGGCGCGAGGAAGCGGCCAAGCAGGTGAGCGCACTCGGCGCCGACGCCGTCGTCGTCGACGGCCCGGAACTCGGCGAGCGCATCGCTTCCGCGCTGGACGGCGGACAGCTGCGGCTGGCGCTGGAGGGGACCACCGACCCCGAGCAGACCGCCGCGCTGGTGCGGTCGCTGGAGGACGGCGGCACCGTCGTCACCTTCGCCGCTGCCACCGGACAGGCACCCTCGGTCCCCGTCGGCGACCTGATCTACCGCGGCATCGTGCTGCGCGCCTTCTTCATCCTCAACTGGATCCGCGACACTCCGCGGGAGAAGCGCGAGGAGGTCTACGCGGAGCTTGCCGCGCTGGTCGAGCAGGGCGTCCTCAAGGCTCCGGTCGAGGCGACGTACTCCCTTCAGGAGCACGAGGCCGCCCTGAGCCACGCGGCCAGGCCCGAGCGCACCGGCAAGATCCTTTTCGTTCCGCGGGGCGCCCGCTGACCCGTGCACACAGCCCGAAAGGTTTCCGCTAGCTGTATGGACCACGAGCGTTGTTGACACCTGCGAGGGCTTGATCAAGGCGAAGACCTCCGATGCAGTGGAGCTGTCTATGACTGCACCGCGCGGAGGTCTTCGTGTCCCACCGCAATGCCCGACTGACCGTTCACGGCAGGCGGCTCTTGGTCCAGCGTTTCCAGGCCGGGCGCCCGGTGGCACACGTGGCCGCAGAGATGGGCGCCCGGTTCCCACCCGAGGGCTGATGCTGGGGGGACCGTCGACCATGGCGGGGCGCTCGTACTCGCCCCGAGGTGCCCCCACTGCGCGCAGCGGGCCGGAGCTCGTCCGGCGCCACGGCCAGGCGCAGCTCGGGGAAGCGCGTTCACCAGGACGACCACTCCCGCACTTCCCGCGCTCCGAGGGCCGAGCGCACTATTGGCCGTATTCCTGAGGGCGTCTGCGCGTCGCGACTGGAGGCCTCCGCTGTCGAACTGGTGCGCACCGAGGGTTACACGCACACGTGACCTGACCAATGCTCGAGATCCCCTGCACTTGCAGGGTGTGACCTGGGATCTGGGAAACGATCTTGATGCACGTGGGAAACGGCCGCTTTTGGTTCCACGTAAAGCCCTGATCAGAGCAATTCGTCGGTGCCCCGTCTTGCGGGATCCGGTGCGAAAAGACTGACAGTCATACGCGTCACCGACGGTCCCGATCGATGCCGCGATGCCTGCCTCGGCCAGGCGCTCGGTGAACGCGATCGAGGTGTATTGACTGCCGGCATCCGAGTGATGGATCAAGCCGCTGACCTGCTCGTTCGGCCGGTAGCCGCGCTGCCACAGGGCCTGCTCGACCACGTCCAGGACCAGGGATGTCTGCTTGCTCCGCGACGCCTTCCAGCCCAGGATCCGGCGCGAGAAGGCATCCACGCAGAATGCGACATAGACGGTCCCGGCCCAGGTAGGCACGTAGGTGAAGTCGGCGACCCAGCAGCGGTTCGGGGCCGTGGCGACGAAGTCGCGGTCGAGAAGGTCAGGGGCCCGCTCCGCGGCCTGATCCGGGATGGTGGTGACGACCTTCCTGCCGCGGACGGCGCCGGTTATGCCCAGCTCGCGCATCAGCCGCTCGACGGTGCAGCGGGCCACGGCATGGCCCTGGCGGTTCAGCTCCCGCCAGATCTTCCGGGCTCCGTAGACGCCATAGTTGACCTGATGGATCCTCCGGATCTCCTGGGTCAACTCGGCATCGCGCACCGACCGCGCCGAGGGAGGCCGACGCTTGGCCGCGTAGTAGGTGGAGGCCGAGGCGGGGGTGCCGGCCCAGGTCAAGGTGCGGCAGATCGCCTCAAGGCCGAACCGTTCGCGGTGAGCATCGATGAAACGGATCAACGCGGCGGCTTCGGGTTGAGTTCGGAGGCGAAAAAAACGGCCGCGGCCTTGAGGATCTCATTCGCCCGCCGCAGCTCGGTGACCTCCTTCTCCAGTTCCCTGATCCGCTCACGCTCCTGCTGGGCGGCAGCCGCCTGCGGATCGGCCTGGGCCTCGGCCTTCTTTACCCAGTGCCGCAGGGCCTCGGGATGAATCCCGAGAAGATCTCCGACCTCCCGGATGATCCCCGACCGCCCCGGGGACTGCCTCTGCTTCTCGGAGACCATCCGCACGGCCCGCTCGATCAGCTCCGCTGGGTACTTCCTCTGCGCCGGCATGAGCGCATCCTTCCAAGGTTCAGCGCTCTGCACCGAACCCGGAGCGATTCAGTCGGGCTGCGAATGACCAGCCAGGCTGCCAGGGCGTGAGTTCCTGGTCGGTCACTGCTTGCGACTGGTCGTTTCAGACGAGGGCCGGTGCGGGAGCGGGCAAGTAGGGGGTGATGTTGCGCCACGCGCGCTCGATGTATTCCTCCTTCTCGCCGACCGGGGCGACATAGTGCAGTGCGCTTTCAGCGGCGTCGTTGCCCTTGAGGCGGGCGATGATCCAGGAGGCGAGGTAGTGCGAGGCGAGGCAGCCGCCGGCGGTGGCGATGTTGTCCTTGGCGTAGAAGGGCTGGTTGAGCACCTCGACGCCGGCGGCGATGACCCAGGGCTTGGTGGTCAGGTCGGTGCAGGCGGGGATGTCGTTGAGCAGGCCGAGCTTGGCCAGCACGAGCGCGCCGGAGCACTGCGCGGCGATGAGTTGGCGCGAGGGGTCCAGGCCGCGCAGGATCTTCATGATCGCCTGGTCTTCGACGACCTCGCGGGTAGCGATGCCACTGCCGACGATGACCGCGTCAGCGGCGCACGCCTCCTCAAGGGTGGACATCTGTTCGATGACCACCCCGTTCCTCGACGTCACCTTGGGGCTGGGGGTGGCAATGGTGACGCGCCAGTCGGCGGTCTTGATGCGGTTGAGCACGCCGAGGGCGATCAGGGAGTCGAGCTCGTTGTAGCCCTCGAAGGTGAGGATGGCGATGTGCATGGCGGCCGTCCTTCCGGATGAGTGGGTCTTGACGGTAAGAGCCCGTGAACAGGACAGTCAAAGAATTGTCATGGATACAATTGGGTGTATGGCAGCTTCGCGGTACAAGATCCTGGTCGACGCGCTCGCATCCGACATCCGGACAGGCCGGCTCGCCGCAGGCGAGCGGCTGCCGACACACCGCGGGCTCGCCGCCCGCGAGGGCATCGCCGTGGTGACCGCGACTCGGGTGTACGCCGAGCTGGAAGCGATGGGCTTGGTGAGCCGGGAACAGGGCCGCGGCACGTTCGTGCGTGACATCGCGGTTCCCGCCGGTCACGGCATCGATCTGCAAGTCGTCGCCACGGATGCGGTCGATCTCAACTTCAACTATCCATCGCTGCCCGGCCAGGCCGATCTCCTACGGCAGACTCTGCGAGAGGTGGCCACCTCTGGTGAACTCGACTCGCTGCTGCGCTACCAACCACATCGAGGACGTCCCCAGGACAGAGCCTCGATCGCTCGGCACCTGAGACGTCGAGGAATCACTCCTGACGCGGATCGGATCCTCATCGTCAACGGTGCGCAGCACGGCCTGGCCATCACCGTCTTGGCCGCGCTCAACGCCGGCGACGTCGTCGCGGTCGACGCACTCACCTACCCGGGTTTCAAGGTGCTCGCGCATGCCTTTCATCTCGACCTGGAGCCCATACCCACAACGACCAACGGGCCGGATCTCGATGCCTTCGAGAGGCTGTGCGTGATCCGCCCTGTGCGCGCTATCTACACCATGCCAACCTTGCACAACCCTCTGGGGTGGGTGATGTCGGCAACTGACCGCACCCGCCTGATCGAGATCGCTCGGCAGCACGGTCCGCTCATCATCGAAGACGCCGCTTACGCCTACCTGGTAGAGGACCCTCCACCGCCCCTGGCTGCAAGTGCACCGGACATCACCGTCTACGTCTCGGGACTGTCCAAAAGCGTCGCCACCGGCCTCCGGGTCGGCTTCGTCGTCGCCCCGCCGTCCAGGGTGCCGTCGCTCGAACGCGCGATTCGGGCGACCACATGGAACACCCCGGCCCTCACCACCGCGATTGCCTGCCGCTGGCTCGAGGACGGCACGGTGGACCACTTGGAAGCGCAGAAACGAGACGACGCCAAGGCCCGCCAGGCACTCGCCAGACAAGAACTGGCGGGCCTACCACTCATCAGCCACCCCTCGTCCTACTTCACATGGCTGACCCTGCCCGACGACGCGCGCGCCGATCGCCTGACCGCCACCCTTGCGCGTCAGCACATCTCGGTAAGCACAGCGGAGCCCTTCACCACCTCGAAGCACACACCACAGGCGCTCCGCCTCGCTCTCGGCTCGACCGATCTGGACAGTCTCCAATCGACGCTGCGCACAGTGCGACGAGTCACCATCGAGGACGCCTACGCCTGAACTCCACCCGACCAGCCGATTCCCGCCCGCACCGGCCCATGCGGACGAAAAGCCGTCGGCGCTGGAGCGTGGGGGCCGGACGGCCTGGGACCCGAGCCCGGTGTCGGAAGACGCCGGCTGGTCGGCTGCTGCCGTCGGCACCTCCGTCCCGCTGACCCCGGCGATCGCATAGATGCGGCGCAGTACATCCTGCAACTGCTCGGTCGTCGCAGCCCTGACCTTCACCAGGACCGAGGCGCTTCCGGCGATGACATGCGCTTCCAGGATCTCGGGGATCGCCGCGAAGTCGTCGGCTGATTCTGAGCTTGCTCCGCTTTGACGGACACCATCGGTGTGGTGGTCACGCTGCGAGGACGGTCTCGAACTCGGCAGGACTGCGGTAGCCAAGGCTGCTGTGCAGCCTGCGTGTGTTGTACCACCCTTCGATCCACTCAAAGATTGCTTGGCGGGCAGCAGCTCGGCTGGGCCACGGCTGGTCGCCGATCGACAGGCCGCCTTGAGGGCGTCGGCGACCAGTTCGTCCGCAGGTGGTCCGCGTTGATCTTCTCGGTCAGTTCCGCGTCGCGAACCATGCGCGGGCCGGGGATGGCGGTGCGGCTGGAGTAGAAGGCGGCTCGGGAGACCTTCAGCAGCTCACATGCTCGTTTGACACTGTGCCCTGCCTGCTTCTCCGCCTCGATGAACGGGTGCACCGTTATCGGGTCTCCGTCGCGAAGAAAGCCGTGGCCCGCTTGAGGACCTCTACGTCCTCCCGAAGACGGCGGTTCTCCCGCCGCAGCCGGGCCAGCTCCTCGCGTTCGTCGCTGGTCAGGCCGTCCCGCTCGCCGGCGTCGACCTCGGCCTGCTTCACCCAGTCGCGCACCGCGGTCTCGGTCAGATCGAAGTCCTTGGCGACCTGACCGACCGAGCGATCACCGCGTGGCACAGCTGAACGATCTCGACCTTGAACTCCGGCGTGAACGAGCGGCGAGGACGCGGCTTCTTTTTCGCCATGCTCTCCATGACAAACATCTTCCTTCCGAGGCGGAAGCCCCTGATCTCAGGTGTCCGTCAAAGCGAATCAAGCCCATATGCTCCTTCTCCTGATTACGCTGACACTCGTGGCAGCCATCATCGTCAGCGCGTCATCGGCAGCCGGCGCGCTGCTCGGCGCCGCCCGGGCCCTTGGTGCGACCGTGGTCTTGGCCCTGATGCACAAGGCGCCCAGCCTGTCAGAACTCGCCGCTAGCTCGGACACCACCAGTGAAGAACAGCTACGCCAGGCCAGGGTGACGGCAACCCTTGGGTACCTGCCCGGACTGTGGATCTGCACAGTCAGATCGGAGTGCTCATCCTGCTCTCCACAGCGCGCGCTACTCGGCATGATCAGGTCCGCCCCGGCTTCTGCTATTGCTGGCGATCACCGCTGACACTCGAAGTGCTTTCGCCGGGTCCGCTGGGAGTGACTCGGCAGCCCTCGCAGCCTGCGCGCCACGCCATCTCACCCACGCACGACGGGCCCGCACCCTGCAGCAGCCTTCGCAGCACTTCGCCCCGCCGACCGGTAGATCGACGGGGCGAAGCGCCAGGGCCCGAGTTGACCGACGGCATCGAAGTGTCCGGCGGGCCCCTCGCTGCCGTCGGCGGCTACTTCAGCAGGTAGGCCTTGATAACGGTCTGCTTGAAGGAATTGCCAGCGGCGTCCTTGACGTAGGTGCGCAGGCTGACGGCTCCGCCGGCAGCCTGGCGCGGGCTGTCCACGGTCACGGTGCGCTGCATGCCGGAGCCGTGGACCTCGGCCGCTTGCCAGGTCTTGCCCTCGTCGTACGAGACCTCGGTGGTGAAGGTGCGGATCGGTGACTCGGCGGCGCCGGGCGCTCGCTGGATCAGGAGCGGGATGTCGAGCTCGCGTCCGGCCCTGGCCCGGTTCCACTCGTCCAGCTCCGGCGACATGCGTACCGCGTACAGCGGCAGAGCCTGGCGTGTCGTCGTGGTCTGCGACCGGAACCGCCACTCCGCCCGCACGTCGGAGGAGATGGAGGAGACGGGGTTGCGGTCGCGCTGCACCTCGAGGTTCAGCTGGTAGTCGGCGGGGGTGGCATCGGCCGGTACCGGGGCATAACCCCACCATTCCGAGACCAGTTCACCGTTGCGCCTCAGCTGCGCCGTGGGCCGGCTGGCGGTCGTTGTTCCCGCCAGCAGGTCGAGATTCCCGTTGGCGGAGTCCTGGATGGAGTACTGGATTGTGTCTCCCTCACGGAAGGAGTTCATCCCCTCGGGAGCGAACCCCATGGCCTGTACGCCCTGGTTCCAGCGCTCCTCGACCGTCGCTCCGGCCTTGTAGCCGTGCCGGGTGCTGATGTACATCTGCCCGTTCGGGCTGTCCGGAGCGAGGAAGTCGAACTGGTCGAAGGCGGTCTGCCAGAGCAGGCCGTCGGCCGCCGAGAAGTAGTCGACCCGCTGGCTCGGAACCGGAACGCCCTTCATCATGTGCCAGCCGATACGCAGGTCGTCGACATCCGTGTAGACGAAGCGGAAGGCGGGGGCTCCCGGCGCGGTGGCGGCGAACGTGGTGTTCACCCTGGCCAGCTCCGACGTGCGGGGGTTGTAGCTGGGATTGGCCGGGATGGCGCCGTGCACCGGCCGGGTGAGGTAGTAGACCGACGAGGGGTTGCCGTCCGCGCCGGCCGGGTCGCCCCAGACGGTGTTGACGAGGTAGGTGAACTTCGAGTCCCTGTACTGCGCCGTCGGCGTCGCGTACACGCCCTCGATGTGGTCGGTGCCGATCGCGTTGCTCATGGTGACGGAGAGCAGCTCGTCGTGCAGGCTGATGGTGCCGATCTCGGCCGAGATGATGCGCGCGGCGCGGCTCGGTGCCGAGACGGTGACGGGCTTCGCCTTCCGGGCGTCGATGGCGACCTGCCGGTCGGCGGTCATCACGACCTTCGGCACGCCGACGATGATGCCCTCGGTGAAGGACGCGTCGAAGAAGAAGCCGCTCACCGAGTAGGTGTCCTTCGGCAGCCGCACCACGGTGCTGTTCTTGCCGAGTGCTTCCACCTCGTAGGCCTTGCCGTCGGCCGATTGGACGAGCAGGTAGGCGATGTCGGGGGCCGTGCCCGTGCGGCTCTTCAGGTCGATGCGCAGGTCATAGGAGGGCTGCTCGAGGTCCATGCCGAACGGGACGCGCACCGAGACCTGCCCGTCCGCGGTGGCCGCGCTCACCACGCCGCTGTACGCGGCGTAGAGCGTGGTGGCCTCCGGGGTCGCGGTGAGGGTGACGTCCGCCGTTCCGTGCGCGGGCACGGTGACCGTGTCGGCGCTGAGGCGGAAAAGGCCCTCGGGGGCAGGCACGTCCTTCTTCCCGCTGCTCGCGTTCTGCTTGAGCTGGAGGGTGACCGGCTCCGTGCCCGGGTTGCGGTAGGTGATCGTCTTGGTCACCGGCGGCCGCGCACCGTCGGTCCAGCGGATCAGCCCGAAGTCCAGTCCGGCGGCGTCGGCGGTGACCTCCTGGTCCACCGCCCGCGCGACGTCGACGCGCCCGGCGCCCTGGAAGTATGCGCCGTGCTCCTTGGCGCCGGTCGCCGACTGCATCAGCTGGCGCTTGACCTGGTCGGCCGTCCAGGCGGGGTGCTCCTGGAAGAGGATGGCGGCGGCTCCGGCCACATGCGGCGTGGCCATGGACGTACCGCTCATCGCGATGTAGCCGTCGTCCTCGGTGGTGCCGCCCGCCCTGGCGGCGACGACGCCGACGCCGGGGGCGATGAGGTCCGGCTTGAGGCCGGAGTCGCCCGTCCGCGGACCGACCGAGCTGAAGACGGCGAGGTCGTCGTCGTCCTCGGCGGCGCCGACGGCCAGCGCCCCGCCGGCGGAGGCCGGCGAGGAGACCCTGCTGCCAGAGCCGTTGTTGCCGGCCGCGGCCACGACCAGGGTGCCGTAATCACGGGTGACGGTGTCGACCATGGCCTCGAGGGCGTCGGTCTCCGGGGTGTCCGTATCGCCCAGGCTGAGGCTGATCACCTTGGCGCCGTGCTGAGCGGCCCAGGCCAGACCCTCGACGATGGCGGAGTTGTCGCAGTTGCCGTCCGCGGTGCAGACCTTGCCGAACAGGATCTGCGCGCCCGGTGCCACGCCCTTGTATTTGCCGCCGGAGGCCGCACCGGAACCGGCGACCGTCGAGGTCACGTGAGTGCCGTGGCCGTTCAGGTCGTCGGTGTTCGGCTCGCTGGTGAAGTTCGCCGACTCCGCGACGAGACCCTTGAGGTCCGGGTGGTTCGGGTCGTAGCCGGTGTCGAGGACGGCCACCTTGACACCGGCGCCGGTGTAGCCCTTCTCCCAGGCGTGGGGGGCTCCGATGCGCGGCACCGTCCTGTCGAGCTGGACCTTGGAGTGACCGTCGAGCCAGATCCGGCGGACGCCCGCGCCGAAGGTAGTGGCACCCGCCTCGGCGGGAGCGATGCCCTGCCAAAACCCCCCAGCGTCCTCGCGCTGTTCGGCGAGAGTCGCGAAGGGGGTTCCGGAGATGGGGCGGACCTTGTCGGCCCCGGCGGCGGTGAGCCGGCGCTGTGCGGTGCCCGCGTCACCCGCGTACTGGACGATCAGCGGCAGGCTGGACCGCTCGGCGTACTTCCCCTGGACCAGGGCCGAGACGTTGAACAGCGCCTTGTCGAGACGGCCCGTCGCGAGCAGGGGGAGGGCGTCGACCGGTATAACCGTCCAGTCCGAGCCGTCCTGGCGCTTGAGGAACGTGAGCCGCTCGCGACCTTCGGCGGGCTCGACCGACACACTCTGCTTGCCCGAGCGGTCCGTCTCCAGCGTGACGCGGTCGCCCGTGATCAAGGTGACCTGGTGCCGGGCGACGAACGGCGTCCGGGTCGAGGTCGCCCCGCCCTGCGCGCCCGTGCCGCTCCGTGCGGTGTCCGCGGCGAGGTCCCGTGCCGCGGCGGGAGCGGCGGCCAGGCCGGCCAGCAGCGCCAAGAGGGCCGTGGTGGCCGCGGCACGCCGCGACCCGGGACGCCGGCCCCCGGGGCGCCACCTGTCGTTCATGTATCTCATGAGGTGACAGCGTGATGTCGAAAAAGGCGCAGGTCAGCACTTTCCGGTGTCCACAAAGCGACAAGTCGCTATTACGCCACGGACGAACCTCAATTAATGGTGACAAACGCCGGAGTCCGCAACCCGTCCAAGGGGCGTCCGATCATCGGACAGCCGCCGTCGTAGTGCCGCGCGACGCCGCCCAGCAGCGCACCGACGACCGCACGTCACCAGGTGTTCGACAACCACCTATTTCCCCGGTTGGTGTCCTGCACGCCGGCGGCAGTGACGATGAGAACCATCCGATCGAGGCGGCGATACAGGCCTTCTCCAAGTGCTCGGCCAGCGTGAAGGACGTATATTGCGAGCCCGCGTCCGATTGGTGGACCAACTCCCCAAGCATGGGCGGGTATTGGTCGCGGTCGCGTTGCCACAGTCCCATGTCCAGGGCGTCCAGGACGAGCCGGGTCTGCTGGGTGGTCGAGGCGGACCAGCCGACGATCCGGCGGGAGAAGGTGTCCACGACGAAGGCGACGTAGACGACGCCCGAGAACGTGGCTACGTGCGTGAAGTCGGCGGCCCAGCACCGGTTGGGGGCCGCGGCGACGAAGTCGCGGTCGACCAGGTGGGTCCGGTGCCCGTGGCGCGGTCGGGTCAGGGATCGTGCTGATCACCTTCTTGCCGCGGACGGCGCCGGTGATCCTCGGCTCGCGCATGAGACGTTCGACGCGCGATGGCACGCTAGGAGCAGCCGGCAACCTGCAGCGGACCGGTCAGAGGCTCTCAACGACTGCGGGCGCCCGGTCGGCGTGGACGTGTAGTGCGGCTTGCCACGGCGGAACGCCGTACGCCGCGTGCCGTTTCGCGGCTGGCGGGGTCCGCTGCCGAGACCGGGCCGTCGGTCACCAGCGCAAGAAAGGAAGGATAGACACGGCACCGAGAGGGCCGAGCCAGCGGGCGCCAGTCCGCCGTACTCTGTTGAGCTCCATCCCGCTCTCCGAGTTCGCCACGCACCACCGGCGAACCGTAAAGGTTGCGGGACCCCAAGTGTCCGCGGGTGGCGATCAGGGGCCGTTTGGCGCGGCGGGTGATCCGCCGCGAGCCGTTGCTTTGACTCCGTGTGCGTGGTGACCAACGGTTCTTCCGGTACGTCGCAGCCCCTGGGGGCGGCACTGGACGGTGCGGCGATGTCGCGGCTGCACATGAGGTTCTGGCTGCAGGCGGGGCTGGGGATCTTGCTCGACGGGTCGACTTCTTCATCATCGCGGTGGCGAACCCCTGATCGCGAAATTTCGGGGGCAGTGCGGCACAGCGTGGGCTGCTGTCGGCGGCGGCGATCGTGGGGGCGGTGTTCGGGGCAGCGCTGCTGGGGCCGTTGGGCGACCGGATCGGGCGGAGCCGGGTCTTCAAGGTCGAGCTGTGGTTGTTCGTGGTGTCCTCGGTGGCGTGCGCGTTCGCGTGGGACATCTCGTCGCTGATCGTGTTCCGGCTGCTGCTGGGGTCGCGGTGGGGCTGGACTACCCGATCTCGGCGAGTTATGTGCAGCGGCCGGGGGCGAAGCAAGCCCAGACGGTCCAGGATCAAGCCGAGGCACAGACACCCAAGGCGACGGGCATGGCCGGGCAGGAGGCGCCGGAGACCGAGGACTCGATGGTCGGGCCGCAGTCGCAGGTACCGGGCGCGGCGCACAAGTAGAAGCCGGTGCCCGCGACGCTGACACGGAGTGAATCCAAGACCGCGAGGGACCAGCAAGAAGCCGAACCGAATGAGCCGCCGGTTCCCGAGGGCGGCCCCGGCGACGCAAAGATCAAGGCGAATGGGCAGCGAAGACTTTCGCCAGGTGAGGCCGAAGACCGGGCTCGACTGCTGATCGCACTGCCGACGGCGGGCACGCTGACCCCTCTTCGACCACCGCTTGTCGGTCTCCAGCTCGACGGCCCGGCCTCACTTCCGTCGAGCGTCAGCTGAAGTGGATGTCGCTGAGGTCAATCGAAACCATGACCTCCTCGCGGATGCGGTGACCGGCGGCGTCGCGGCGGTAGGCCCGGCGTTTGGTGGGAAGGATGATGCCCTCCGCTTCCACGTAGTCGTACACGTACTGCGCGGCGGCGAATCCGCCGGCCACATCGACGTGGTAGTCGTGTCGGCGGAGCAGATGATCGGGGCCGAAGTAGAAGTCCTGGTGCGTGCTGTGGCTGGCGATCCCGGGCGGGAAGCCGGCGCGCAGTCCACGCCACAGTTCGTTTCCCTCACGCCAAGGGTCGATCCCGGTGACGGTGAAGCCGGGCATGGCCAGCAGGAACGGTGTGGTGAGGTAGGTCCACAGTGCGTAGCCGTTGAAGTAGGCGCGGTCCAGCGGGTCCCAGGGGGTGTCGAGGGTGTGGCCGCTGAAGGACGACCGGGGGTCCTCGCGAGCGGCCACCACCCGCCCGTCAAGCTTGTCGATGCTCACGCGTCCGGGTGTGAAGTCGGTCTTCTGGTCGGGGGCGCCGAAGGGTCGGACCGAGGCACGCTCCTCATGGAGCAGCACGGTCATCTCTCGCGGCTCGGGATCCTGCGGCAGGCCCTTGGCGGCGAACAGGAGTCCTCCGCTGACAAGGGTGGCTCGCGCCCGGGTCAGATCACGCCAGCGTGTAGTTCCGCCGTGGGCTTCGATTGCCGCGGTGAGCAGTTCGTTCACGTAAATCTCCTGTAATTAATTGCAGGGGCCGGGTCGGTGACCATCGTCGGTATCGCCGCCACCCTCTTCGTCTCCCAGCCGACCTACCGGCGGTAGCTTGGCCGTTGAAGGCCTTCCGCGCCGTCAGTCAAGCCTGCAGGCGCGGCGGAGCCTCGTCGATTCCGGCCGACGTATCGTCTGGAGGTCCTTCTGAAGCCTTGTGCCTGACCGCCGGAACAGCCCCCACCGCCGGACGGGGAAAAGCGGCGGTCTGAACGCATCCGGCAGAGCGTGCGCTACCGCCTCGACCTACTTGGATGCGGCGACTGCCATTCGGGCCGTGCTGCCGCCGCGGCTGAGGTGCACGCCGAACACCGACGTGGTCAGGCCCAGAACGGCGGCTACGCACCAGACGATCCGGAAGTCGTGAAGTGAGGCGGCACCGACGTGGGAGCCGACCACCGCGACCAGGACCGCGACGCCGACCGAGGTCGAGATCTGTCGTACGGAGTTGACCAGTGCCGACCCGGTCGCCGCACGGTGCCCCGGTACGGCGTGCACACCGGCGGCCACCAAGGTGCCCAGGGCCAGACCGACACCCGTACCGGTCAGCAACTGGCTGGGCAGCATGTCGCGCCAGTAGTTGGGCGTGACGGACGCGAAGCGTGCGAACCACACCATGCCGCCGGCGAATAGCAGCCCTCCCGTCGCAACCAGTGGACCGTGCCCGAAGCGCTGTGCGGCGCGAGCGGTCAGGAGGGTGACGACCGGCACGAGGGCGGGGCCTGGGGTCAGGGCGAGACCGGTGTGCAGCGCGCTCCAGTGCCAGACTTCCTGGCACCACAGCACGTTCGACAGCAGCATGATCGCGAAGGCGACGCCGAACACGAGGCTGCCCGCGTTCGCCGCGCCGAAGCGCGGCAGCCGCAGCAGGTCGAGCTCGAACAACGGCCGGGGGTGCCCCAGGGACCTGAGGACGAACACGGTGCCGCTGATCACGGCAACGGCCAGGAGCAGCAGTGTCCTGCCGCTCGTCCAGCCCCAGTCGGGAGCCTGCACCAGGGCCCCGGACAGCGTCGCGACCGAGATGATGACCAGCAGGGCGCCGAGGAGGTCGGGCAGCGGGCCGGCCTCGCGGACGGCCGGCTTCGGCAGGACCGATCGGCCGGCGACGAGCGCGGCGATCCCGATGGGCAGATTGACGGCGAACACCCACCTCCAGTCCACCTCGGCCAACAGGCCGCCGATGACAGGCCCGGCGGCGGCGGCCAGTCCGCCGACCGCGGCCCAGCCCCGGGTTGCCTGGGTACGGCGCTCGGCCGGCACCGTCTCCAGCAGCAGGGCCAGGGAGGTGGGAATCTGGGCGGCCGCCCCGACGGCCTGCACGACCCGGGCCACGATGAGGGTCCCGAGGTTCGGAGCCAGGGCGCAGCCCACCGACGCGAAGGTGAAGACGGCGATCCCGGTAAGGAAGACCGGCCGCTGACCGATGCGGTCACTGGCGCGCCCGACCACCACCAGCAGGGCGGCGAAAGCGATCGCGTAGGCGCTCAGGACCCAGGACAGCGCACCGAGGCTCGTGCTCCTGCCGCCCCCGGAGAACGTCTCTCCCATCGCCGGAAGCGCGACGTTGACGATCAGCAGATCAAGGTTGGTCATGAACACGGCCACCAGGACTACGGCAGCCGCCGTACGAGGGTGCTTTGAAAATCGAAGCATCACAGCCATGCCGCAAGGCAAGCACAGGGTGGTTTGGAAATCAAACCAACGGGGGCGACAATAGGGACGTGACCATGCGCATCGATCCCCAGGACATGGCCGGCCGCCCCTGCTCTCTCGCTGCCGCCCTGCAGACCATCGGCGACCGATGGGCCCTCCCGGCGATCCGCGAGGTCATGCTCGGCAACCACCGGTTCCGGCAGATCGCCAGGAACACCGGCGCCCCCACGGACCGCCTGGCAGCACGCCTGAAGGCGCTGGTGGAAAGCGGGATCCTCGAACGGCGCCCCCTGCCTGACGACGCACACCACAGCGGCTACTACCTGACAGAGGCGGGGCGCGACCTGGGGGCCATCACCCGCGAGCTGATCGGCTGGGGCGACCGCTGGGCCGTCACCACGCCGCCCAGCCGGATCCTTCACCGAGACCATGAACTCGTCACCCATACGGTCTGCGAAACCTGCGGTGAACAGGTCCACGGCGAGGACATCCACCGGGAGGAGCTCACACCCGGCTGGGACCAGTCCGGCCCAGTGCAGTCCCCGGAAGGAACCACGTCCTCTCAAGCCGGCACGCCGTAAGGCTGAGCACGCTTCGCCCGCCGGATTGAGGGGGCGGCCGGAGGCCTCCTGTCGAGACATCGCGAGAAAGTGCGCGAACATAGCCGAAGAGGCTGTTTCGGTATGGCCCGGGAGCCACAAATGGACGCCTCGGACGAACTTCTTCGCCGGGCTTGCCCGTCTGTTCTACTGACGCTGGACGGTGCCATTCGCGGCCTCAACGCTGCGACGGCCACGGCGCTGGGCCGACCGGCGGAGCAGTGCCTGGGACGTGACTTCGGGGACCTGTGGCCTGAGAGTCAGCGGATGTCGCCCGAGAGCTGGTGGCCCATGCCGCCAGGGCGGATGCGGTCGCGATGCAGGAGTTGGAGTTTCCCGGGCGCAGCGGCGTATCCGTTGCCTGCCTCCTCGAGGCGCGACGCCCTGGATGCGCGAAACGACCTGGCCAGCCTGCTGATCCCGTTCCAGCTGGCCACCGCGGCCGCCGGGCTCGGCCTGTGGATGTACGCACCCCGAGGGGACCAGTTGGAGTGGCTCGGTGGTCTGCCCACCCTGGTCGCGCTGCTCCCGGATCCCACCGCTCCGATCTCCCGGGTGATCTCGCGGTGCACCCCGCCGACAGGGAGGCATACCGGCAGCTCCTGCGCTCGGCCTCCGTCCAGCAGTCCCCCTGGTGGGGCTGCGGTACCGCACCCCGCACGACGGCTGGCACCGGCTGGCCGTTCAAGTCCGTCGGCTCCGGCTGCGCTTCGACGGCCCCGAAAGCATCTTCGTGGTGGTCCGCGACACCAAGCAGGAGAAGCACAAGCTGAGTGCAGGCCGCGCTGGCCGCCGAGCGGCAGCGTGCAAGGACACCGCCGACTTCTCCTCCGCCTTGATCACCGCGGCCACGGGCGGCAGGTCGTCGTGACCCGGCTCGCCCGACCTTCGGCGCCTGCGGCGCCGTGCTCGCAATCCTCAGTTCATAGCTACGCCATCTCGATCACCCCCCTCAGCGAGCCCGGCGATCAGCCACTCGGGGCGTGAGCGATGGTTTACCACGCGGATAACTGCCGTCCCTAGACGAGCGGACCCTCGTGGGCACGCTGGCCGACCTGGCCGGTCAGGCACTCAAGCGGATCAGGTTCCACCAAGCACGCGTCGAGTTGCCACGGCGCTGCAGCAGACCATGCTGCCCACGCGCCCGAGCACCTCCTAGGCCTGGAGGTCGCGCGCCCGCTACCGGCCCAGCCGGGACGGGCTGGACATCGGCGGACGATAGAACGTGCAGCTCTTCGCGTCGAGTGCGCAAGGTCACTGCGGTGCCGGCCAAGGCCCCGGCCTGGTCGAGGGTAACCACATGAGAAAGTGCGCCGTGTCAAGCATCAGCGCCATGGGCAGCCGGCATCGGCAATTCGAACCACACGGTCTTCCCTCGTCCGCTCGGTGAATTGCCCCATGCCGAAGCCAGCGCCGAAACGATGACCAGTCCTCGTCCCCCCTCGGCCTGATCCTCATCGCGGGGAACCGTTACGGGCTGCGCGAGATGCGGATCGCTGTCACGGACCTCTACGCGTATACATTCGGGATACTTGTGCACGTAGACGTATACGTCGCTGTCACCGTGTACCAGGCCGTTAGTGACGACCTCCGACACCAGCAGTTCCTCATCGTCAGCCATGGCGGACAGCTCCCACCCCGCCAACCACTCCCGCAAAAGTCTGCGCGTCCGCTCGGCTCCTTGCAGATCGCGCCGGTGGATCCTCAACTGCCGGACATTGTGCTTAGCTTCAGCCGAGGGCCCTTCGTAGACGACCAAGAGCAAAGCGGCATCGTCGGAGCACCGCAGGGGCGACTCGCTGAAGCCCCTGATGAGCCGGTCGCCGACGGACTCAAGATTCCCCGGGTCGTCGAAGGCCACGCTCACCACCTCGTGGTCCACATCGCCTCCGGGGCCGGCCAGACCGTCCGTGTAGAAGGCGAGCAACGTACCCGGCTCGAGTTGCAGGTCCATCGCCTCGAAGGTCGCCTCCGGGTCGATGCCGAGAGGCATGCCCGCTTCGAGAGAGACGAGTGGCATCCGGCCGTCAGGCGTGCGCATCAGAGGCGGTGGATGCCCGGCGGTGGCCATCTGCGCCCTGCCGGTGTCTGGATCGAGCCAGGCACAGCAGCAGGTGGCGAAGAGGTCTGTTTCCAGGCCGATCAGGAGCTGGTTCGCCCGGGTAAGGACAACTCCGGGGTCGTGTCCTTCGGTCGCGTATGCGCGCACGCCGCTGCGCAGCTCGCCCATCACCACTGCCGCAGCCGTGTTGTGACCCTGGACGTCCCCGATCACCATCATCACCCGGCTGTCGGGGAGCATGATGAGGTCATACCAGTCTCCTCCGAGTTCGATTCCGCTGGTCGCCGATGCGTATCTGCTGGTACTCACCACTCCGGCCGGCTGGGGCAGCACGGGTGGTAGCAGTGCGTGCTGCAGGTCATCAACCAGCGCGTGCTGTACGTGGTGCATTTGGGTTCGTTCTACCGCCTGACCGACTGCCGTGGCCAGCGCTGTCAACGTTCCCTGCTCGGCGAGGATGTCCCTGCGTTCGGCGCCGAACGCCATGGCGAGGGCACCCACCGCCTTCCGCCCGGCAAGGAGCGGCAGGACCATCCAGAAGGACTCCTGGTCCGACAGCGCCTCTGGCAACCGGCCGGCTGTCAGTGCATCCCGGGGGCCATACAGCATCGGCCGTCGTCGGTCCACCGCCTCCGTCTCCGGCCTGCGCTGCGCGAGCAGTGAGCCATTCAAGGTGCGGATGAATTCCCTTGCGCAGCCGGAGGCACATGCCACGCGGAGCCGATCTCCATCGACCAGGCTGACGACGGCAGCTCGGGCCTGGAACCCGTCCAGCACGCGCTCCATCGACATCTCGACGACGTCTCGGGTGTGAACGGTCGTTGCCAGGAGCGTGGCGAGTTTGTGCAGGTGGTAGACGAGGGGAGCGGTTGATGAGGTCATGCTTTCGGCGCCCGCCCCCTGCCCCTCTACGGTGACCACGTGCGGTACCAGGGGCGGGACCATCGATGTCCCATGATCGGCCAAGCGGTCCAGGTCGTGGGCCAGCGACGAGGCCGCGACGACGAGTCGCTCCTGCTCTGACTCGGCGATCTCGTCACCTACGGGCGGCCAGAAAGCCGCAAGCGTCCCGAAGCGGCGGGTCGGCGAGAAGAGCGGCGCGGCCGCGGCCTGCAGTGGGAAATGTGCGTAGGCTGCCAAATGCGGGTGGCCTGTCATGAAGTCCACCTGATGCGCGGTCTCCACATGGCCCGACTGCCACGCCCGTGACGACGGGTAGGTGCTGTCATTCAGGGGTACGTCTTCGGGCGCTCCGATCCCCATGGCGGTCACCGCCACGACAGCAGCCTGCAGATGCGGGGTGTCCGGCACTTTGAGGTAGACCGTCGCGGCCGATGCGCCCAATTCGGCGACAACGCTCTCGGCCGCCGATACCAGCAGCCGTTTTCTATCCCGCGTTGCCGGGTGTAGACAGTCCCAACCCGGCGGGATGGGCCCATCCTGTTCCATCTCTTTCGCCGCCCGACTGCCGTTGGCGCTGCTACTCGCTTATTTTACTACCGCTGCCCTAACCTTCTCTGATTCTTGTCCCGACCGCCGGCGCTGCTGTTCTCAGTCGGCTCAAGCACGGACGTCGTGAGGAATCTTCTCTGGCGCCGGGCGATCCTCGGGGCGCTCGGGTGCGGCGTGCCGTGGTTGCGGTGACCCACAGTGACCTCGCGCCCACGACCCCGTGGGGGGCCCAGGTGTACTCGGTCATGAGGTTTGTCAGTCGGGTGATGGGTGGTCGGCCGCCGAGTGCGGTGTGCCGTCGTTGGGTGTTGTAGTACTGCAGCCAGGGGGCCGGGGCTTGTTCGCGTGCGGTGTTGCTGGCGGCCCATTCGGTCTGCAGAGTGCGGTTGAAGCGTTCGACCTTGCCATTGGTCCAGGGGCAGTGCGGTCGGATGAAGCGTTGCTGGGTGCCCAGAACTGCCGCTGCCGCGTGAAAGTCGGCAGGGTCCCGGTAGCACTTGGCGTTGTCGGTGATCATTTCGCTGGGGACACCAGGAATGAGGGAAGACCCGCCGGGCAGGAAATCCACCGTTGTCGAGGATCAAGGCCGGATCCAGGCGTGTCCTGGTGCCGATTGCGCTGTTGATCACGGGCATGAACACACTTCCCGATGACTCACCGGCCTCGCTCCATCCACGCGTGGTCTTCGTCGAACTGCGCGGGCCGGCACAAGAGGTTGCAAAGGTGCAGACGTGGATCGAGGAACGCGCCCTGTACTGCGACGCCGCAACCGTTGGCGTATTCGGTGACCAGGCCACGTGCCACATCAACGTTGTCGTCGATCAGGAGTAGGCAACGCTCCCACCATTGACGCCAGCCCCCTGCGCGGGACAGCACACCTAGGTTGCAGGGGGCGGGCAGCGTTGTGCGGTCCGTGTCCAGGGTTGCTGCGGGCCCCTTCTCTGCGGCGCAATTATCTTACGGACTTCCAACTGACACGCCGCCCATTCGCGGCGGCGGTTTCCCGGTCCGGGCCGCCGCCGCGGGCGCATGCGTCACCGAGCCTGGACGCGGCTTGGCCGGGGAACGTGCTAGCAGTGCCCAGGTTCCGGAGCCTCGAGGCCTGCGGTTGATCACGCCGGACGGTCGCGACAGGATGCGTCAGGCTGCCAACTGGGGGTACAGGGCGGCAAGGTCGTCTGCGAGCCCTGCCTTGACCTGGCGGGAGCGCTCGTCGGCCAGTACTTCGTAGGCGTCGGACTCGATTCCGTCCAGGGCCTGCTCCGCGACGCCGTGCGGCGAAGACTTCGGGGAGTCGACGTGCGCTGCCAGGTCGGTGTCGACGTAGCCGACGTGCAGGCCGGTGACGTTGATGCCGCGCGGCTGCAGCTCCAGGCGCAGCGCGT
This sequence comes from Streptomyces sp. PA03-5A, assembly GCF_033792725.1. Taxonomy (NCBI): domain Bacteria; kingdom Bacillati; phylum Actinomycetota; class Actinomycetes; order Kitasatosporales; family Streptomycetaceae; genus Streptomyces; species Streptomyces sp. PA03-5A. The sequence continues at coordinate 144,123 of NZ_JARAVL010000020.1, forward strand.
TGGTCTGTGACCACAGCGCGGCCTTGGAGGCACTGTAGGAACCGGCCAGGGCGATCCAGGACAGGACGGAGTGCACGGTGAGCAGGTGGCCGCCGCCGTTGGCCTCGATGACCGGGACGAGAGCCCTGGTCATCTGTAGGGGGCCGTAGAAGTTGGTCTCGAATTCGCGGCGGACATCGTCGACCGGGGAGGTCAGGAACGATGCCCCTATCGATCCACCGGCGTTGTTGACCAGGATGGTGACGTCCTGTGCCTGCGCCGCGACGGCGGCCACCGACGCTGGGTCGGTGACCTCCAGGGCCAGTGCGACCGCGCCGGGATGGGTGACCGTCCTGGGGTCACGGGCGGTGGCGTAGACCTTCTTGGCTCCTCGGTCGTAAAGGGACTCCACCAGGGCCCTGCCGATTCCCCGGCTGCCTCCGGTGACGAGGACGGTCGAACCTGCGATTGCGGTCATGGGTCTGCTCCCATCGTGTGTCGGACGCCGATCGGTTGTTCAGCGGGAGGAGTCAGTGCAGTGCGGCCTCGCCGGCGTGGACGGCACGCAGGGCGCGCTCGACCGTCTGCTGGTTCTCGCCGACCGGAGCCACGTAGTCGAGGACGTCGCGGGCGGCACCCTCGCCGAGGGTCCGGGTGATCACCCATGTGGCGAGGTACTGCGATGCCAAGCAGCCACCCGCAGTGGCAATGTTGCCCTCGGCGTGGAACGGCGCGTCCAGCACGGTGACGCCGGCGGCCTCAACGAAGGGCCGGGTGTTGATGTCCGTGCACGCCGGCATGTCGCCCAGCAGCCCGAGGCGTGCCAGGAACAGCGCGCCGGAGCACTGAGAACCGATCAGCTGGCGTGAGGGGTCGAGCCGCACCGTGGAGATCAGCCGGTCGTCGGCGACCACGTCGCGGGTCTTCACGCCGCTGCCGATCAACACGACGTCGGCATCGGTCACGAACTGCATCGGGCGCTGCCCGGTCACCTCGACGCCGTTCATCGACGTGACCACCGGCGTCGGCGTCGTGATGAAAGCCTCCAGGCCCTCCTTGCGGCACCGGTTGATCAACGAGGCGGCGATGAAACTGTCGAGCTCGTTGAAACCGTCGAAGGTGACAACTGCTACCTGCATCGTGGCCCCCTTGTGTGTCATCGGATGCTCAGTCTCCCTGGCGCACCGCTACGGGCTGATAGCCAATCGTCAGGTGATGGCCTGTCTGCCGGCACTGTGCCGTGCGGGTACCGGGTCGGTATGCCCTCGTCCGTCGGCTTGCTCAGGTCCCAGAGCGCCGGGTTCTGCACGGCGCGAGCACCATCGTGCTCGGCCTCATCCGTGGTGCCGGCCGGATGGTCATCGGCGCCGCGCAGGATGGCCAGAACCGAGGCGTACGTGCGGGCATTGTCCTGGCTGTCGAGGGTGGGCATGTGCCCTCCTGGGGGTCGCGCCAACCTCAGGTCGGGCGGAGCCTTGATGCATCAACCGTGTGTGCTTCTGACGGGGAACGGAATTATCGAGTCGCTCCTGCCGGTGTGACCGCAGCGGTCACAACCTCGCCATTGATCAGCTTCCGCGTGAAATGGTCGGTGCGGCCTGGACTGAGCCGATGCCCAGGAGGACGGGCTGGCCGTCCATGTCTGGGCCTGCCGGGAAGGCCGCGCCGCCGGAAGACCGTCAACCGCTTGGCGCCCGCGAGCGAGGAAGACCGGGCTGTCCTGCGCCTGGAGCGAGAACTGGCCACAGGTTCGGCTGCTGGGACTGTCCATGCGGAAGAGGCTGCCCGATCGGCGAGCACGGGCACGGGTGGCGGCGATATCTCCGTCAGTCAACGTCGGCGGCGTTGTAGCGCCGCAGGTAGACGGCCAGCTGGGCCAGGTCGCGGTCGTCCCAGTCGGTGAACCGCTCCCGGAAGGAGGAGCAGCGCTGCCGGTTGGCCTCCTTCAGCTGGTCCAGGCCCTTCTCGGACGCCTTGAGGATCTGCCTCCTGTGGTCGTCCGGGTCGGTCTCGCGCACGATCATGCCCTCCGCCTCGAGCATGGCGATCTGCCGGCTGACGGTGGACTTGTCGAGCATGAAGTGCGCCGCGAGGTCGGCGGCGTGGCAGCTGCCGTTCCGGCGCATGTGGTCGAGCATGCTGTGGGCCACCAGTGTCAGCTCCTGGTGGAGCTGGACGGCCTTGTGCCGGGCGCGGCGGGCGAATGCGGTCAGTTCTTGCTGAATGACGTCCGTCGACGTCTCACGGTCGGGCATGGCGGGGCACTCCCTTCTTCGCTGGTTGCAACATGCAACCTAATTCATATGTACGTTACAACTACCCAGTGAAGGAGGGCACACGTAATGAGCACCCACCGTCTGGCCGGAAGGCGGCCGACAGCGACCAGCACATCCCGCACCGTCCGCCATGTGGTGGTCCTCCTGATCACCCCGCTGCTGATGTGCCTGGGCATGGGGCTGGCTTACCTCGGAGCCTTCCACGCACCGCATGCGCAGGGCCTGAAGGTCGCCGTCATCGGCACCTCGCCACGGGTGCAGCTGCTGGCCCAGACGATCAAAGACAAGGCCGGTGATGCGCTGGACGTCACCACCGAGCCCGACCGGGCCGCGGCTCATCGCCGGATCATGGACCGGGACCTGGTCGGCGCCTACGTGCCCAGCGTCAAGCACCCCGAACTGCTGGTCGCCAAGGCCAACTCCGACACCTCCGCCACCGCCGCGGAGATCGTGTTCACGACCGTGGCCGGCAGGCACGACGCGCCCCTGCACGTCACCGACCTGTCCCGGCTCTCCAGCGGCGACCTGACCGGCCAGGGCCTGTTCTTCCTGCTGGTCGCACTGACCATCGGCTCCAACGCCGGCGTCGCCGCCATCAGCGCCGCCGGTGCCGTGCGCATGGGGACCCGGGCGGTCATCGGCGTGGTCACCGCGCTGGTGATGAGCGTCATAGCGGTGGTGCTGGCCGGGCCGGTCTTCCACATCGTCGACCACAACCTGCCCGGGGTGTGGGTCATGGCCTGGCTCTACTCGGCCGGCATCCTCACCATCGGCATCGCCCTTCACACCTTCCTCGGGCGCTGGACGACGGCGGTCCAGATGGTGCTGTTCGTGATGCTGAACTTCACCAGCTCCGGCGGCATCCTCCAGCCCGCGCTGCAGAACGGCTTCTTCGGCGCGCTGCACGCCTTCTGGAATGGCGCCGGCTTCGTGGAGGGCGCACGCAGCCTGCTGTACTTCGACTCGACGGGCTTCGGCGGCCGCATCCTGTCCCTGGTGCTCTGGCTGGCCGCGGGAGCGCTGCTGACGACTGCCGCCACGGTCGCCGAGCACCGCGCCGCCCCCGACCTGGCCTCGCCGGCGAAGCGGCAGCGGGACACCGAAAAGGAGACGGCCGAGGTGGACCTGGGTGAAACCGTCGCCGCCTGAGGAGAGCTGCAGAGCCCAGGTCCGCCGGGTCGGTGGTCGGGACGGTCGGATGGGCGACAACGTCGTTCCCGACTGCCGGCAGGTGTGCTGGCCGACCCTGTGCGAGCGAACCGATAAGGTCACAGCACTAGACGCAACTCTGGGTCCGGTGAGCCCGTCCGGTAGTGCGATTTCTGCCCATATGGTCTTGCCGTCGTGCCGTTGCCGGGTGCCCCAAGTCCCAGCCTTCCAGTCGGGACGAGGCGAGGTCGCGGGCGCCGGCGACCTCGGCCCTCCGTGAGGTCCCATGCGGCGGCATGGGTGCGTCGAGCTCGCGGGCGCGGGCGTCGCGGGGAGGTCGTGGCCACCCGCCTCTACCTGGATCGCTCTTGCGGGTTCCTACAGCGCCTCCAAGGCCGCGCTGTTCTCCCAGACCAACTCGCTGCGCCTGGAGCTGAAGCCACGCGGCATCGACGTGACCGGGCTGCACGTCGGTTACGTCGAAGCCGACCTGGCCGCGCGCGTCAACTCCCCGAAGACGTCACCCGAAAACGCCGCCGGGCAGGCCCTGGACGCAATCGAAGCCGGCGCCTACGAAGTGCTGGTCGACGAGCGCTCCCGCCATGTCAAGGCAGGCCTGGCAGCCCATCCCGCGGCTTGTACCCGCAGCTGGCTCTCTGAGGAACGAGGGCAAAGTCATCTGGGGCCGTTCGTGGAAGAGCGGTGCCATCTGGCCGGACCGGTGGAAAGGCGTCGGGTCCGCCGGCGTTTTATCGTCGTCGTGTAGGAGTTTCCTCACCGAACGAGGTCGGTGAGATGGACACCGTGGATGGGGCATCCGCCGCCGGCACCCCGGCCCTCACTGGAGGTCCGGCGGCGTTCGTGGTGGACGCCGCGGGGCTGGTGTCCAGGTGGAGTCCGGCGGCCGAGCGTCTTTTGGGCTACGCGACGGCCGACGTCGTAGGCAGACCGGTGAGTGAGCTGTGCCCGGTGCTTCCGTGGGACTGCCTCCAGCAGATGTTGCTGGCCACGGGCACCGCCAGCACTCCTTGGCTCTCCACCGTCCTCATGCATCGGCACGGTCGTGCTGTGCCGGTCGCTCTCATGGCCTGTTCCGTGACGTCCGTCCTACCGGGCAGCAAGCGAACGGTGATCTTGGCATCCGCCGGTCCGCTACCGGAGATCTCCGAAAACGAGGCGGTGCGGAGCTGGCTCGACCACCACGAGCACCTTGCAGCGGTTGACCTGAGAAGGCGTATGGAGACCGTTGCCGCACCGGACCACAGCGCGGCTGAGATCACCCGGTCGTACCTGCCCGCCCGTAGTGGGACGGGGGTGAACGGCTCATGGATCGATGTGGTCCCTCTGTCCGGCATGCGTGTCGCCTTCAGCGTCGGTGACGTCTCGGTCTCCGGCGTGCAGGCCACCGTCTGCATCGGGCTGATCGGCGCAGCCGTTCGGGCGCTGTCGGAACTCGATCTCGCGCCCGAGGAAGTACTGGCCCGGTTGGATGACATCGTCTCGCGCTATGCCGCGGGCAGACACAACGAGTGGTCCGTGTGGTTTGTGGAACGACTGGTCGGCGCGACGTTCCTCTACGCCGTGTGGGACCCGGTCGGGCGCCGCTGCGTCGTGGCCAGTGCCGGCCACCCCCCACCCGCAGTCGCCGACCGAAATGGACTCGTCCACGTCCTCGATGCGCCCGGCAACAGGCCCTTGGGCATGGGCGAGCCGGTCTTCGAACCACTGAACCTCGAGCTCGCCGAAGGCAGCACTCTGCTCTTCTACACGGGCAGTCTGGTGCGCGCATGCGGCACGAACGATGGTGTGCCCCGCCTACTGCGCACGGCCATGCAGCGCAGCGGGCCATCGGTCGAGGACGTCTGCCGGGAACCGCGGACATCGCGGCGCCGCTCCTGGCGGCCGAGGACGACCTGTCGCTCCTTGTCGTTCGGACGCGTGCGCTCAGCGGCAACCAGGTGGTCACCTGGAAGCTGCCATGCGACCCTGCCGCCGTCGCCGACGCCCGCTCCCAGGTCATATGGCAACTCGAACAGTGGGGCCTTGGTCCCCTTGGCTTCGCCACGGAGCTGATCGCGAGCGAGCTGGTCACCAACGCCATCCGCTGACGGCCGAGAGCCGATCCGGCTGCGGCTGATACACGACCGGACCCTGATCTGCGAGGTGTGCGACGGCAGCAGTACCTCTCCGCACATCCGCCGGGCGAACACCACCGATGAGGGAGGGCGCGGCCTGTTCCTCGTGGCTGAATGCTCGCAGCGCTGGGGGGTGCGCTACACCGGCCAGGGCAAGACCATCTGGGCCGAACAGGCGCTTATGGCTGAAGCCACTGCGGACCTTCCGCAGTAGCCGGGCATCCTCAAGGGGCGGCTAGGTGTACGTAGGAGCGTTGCGGACTGGGCGTCCGGCTCAAACGTGGAGCGGGTCGGCAAAAACCTCACGGGCGGCTTCGACGAGTTTGTCGAGGTCCCCTACAGCGGCCCGGTCGCGCCGCCAGATCAGGGCGGTCTCCAGCCGGGGCTCGAAATCCGCAAACGGCAAGACCCTCGTGTTCTCCATCGCATAGCCGTGCATGGGGCTTTCCGCGTGAAGTATGGAAAAGTAGAAGGCCATCCCTCCGGATACCACTTCGGCGATTCCGTCGTAGCCGGTGTCGGTGAGCTTGATACGTTTCCTGACCCCTCGTTCCGCCATTTCCCGGTCGAGCAGTTCGAAATAGGTGGGCCTGATCTCCCTGGGGGAGACGACGAAGGAAAGATCGCTCAGGTCGGCAAGGGCCACGCAGTCCCTCCCCGCGAACCGGTCGGCGGGCACCACCGCTCCCAGCTGTTCCGACAGGACGGGCAGGACGTCCAGTACGGGGTCGTTGATCGGCAGCCGGGCCAGCGCCAGCGCGAGTCTGCTCTCGCACACGCCGGCGATCAGTGCCTTGGAGCTGCCCGGCCAGGTGAGGAGTTCGCACCACTCCCCGACACGCTCGGCGAGCGTGGTGACCTGTTCCCTGATCCGCGGGTGCACCCCTGGAGGGATGCCAACGAACATGGTGCTGCGCACCACCCCGGACGCCTCACGGAGCCGCCAGGGAATGGAATTGACCCGCTCCAGAACGTCCCGAGCGATCGGCAGCAGCGCCTCGCCGGCCGGCGTGAGGGTGACGTGGTGCGTGCTGCGGTCGAAGAGCCGCTGGTCGAGCTCTCGCTCCAGGTCCCTGATCCGCTGACTCAGCGGCGAGGTGGCCATGTGCATGCGACGGGCCGCCGCCGAGAAGTTCAACTCCTCCGCAACAGCAACAAAGTATCGCAAATGGAACATTTCCACTCCAACACATTATCCCTGATCCACGGGTCGGAGCCTGCACGTGAGCAAGTCGCTCCGACTGTGCGATGCCCCAGGGCCGGACTCGCCCGCTCACATCGGCCCGGCCGCGGCCGGGCCAGTCGGTTGGTTCACCGGCACAGGCTCCAAACTGAATTCGAAGAAAGCGAGGATTAAAACGAGGATCAGGCGGCACCATTGCGCCCAAAAGTTTCGAGGCGGCGCTGGCCACCGGAAGAACGGCCTGATCGCGTGGTGAAAAGATTTTTTGCGCGGCACACGCTGGTGCAGGGCCCGTACCGACCACTTCGCAGCCGAAGGGCCTGCATCGGTGTGACCGCTGCGGTCACACCGATGTCAGCAATACGATAATTCCGTTGCCAGCAATGTGCGCTTAGCGTTTCTTTCGTATCCGACAAAAGCAGCGAAAGGACGCGACCGTGGCGGAAATGCACTCCCCCGGACCGCTCGATGGGGTGCGGGTGATCGACCTCTCGACCGTGGTCATGGGCCCGTATGCGGCCCAGATCCTGGGAGATCTGGGTGCCGATGTCATCAAGATCGAGTCACCCTCGGACTCCCTTCACGTGGGTGAGTACCGCAACACGCCGGGCATGACCCCGCTGCACCTCAATGTCAACCGCAACAAGCGGAGCGTGGCCCTGGATTTGAAGGACGAGGCCGAGCACGCCCAGGCCTTGGAGCTGATCCACACCGCCGACGTACTGATCACCAACATGCGCCCCCGCGCGCTCGCCCGTCTGGGCCTGACCTACGACGACCTCGCCGCCGACAACCCGGGCCTGGTCTACGCGCACGCCGCCGGCTTCCGCGGCGACTCCGACCGGGCGGACGCCGCCGCCTACGACGAGACCGTGCAGGCCGCCTCCGGACTGGTCGACATCGCCAACCGCGCCCTGGGCACGCCGCTCTACCTGCCGTCCATCCTCGCCGACAAGGTCTCCGGCCTGACCATCGCCTACAGCGTGCTCGCCGCCCTGGTACACCGGAACAGGACCGGGCGCGGCCAGCAGATCGAGATCCCGATGGCCGACACGCTGATCACGTTCAACCTGGTCGAGCACCTCGCCGGGCACACCTTCGACCCGGCGACAGGTCCCACCGGCTACCCGCGGTCGCTGTCGCAGCACCACAAGGCGCGGCGGACCAAGGACGGCCTGGCCGCCGTGATCCCGTACACGCCGCAGAACTACCGCGACTTCTTCCATGCCGCCGGCCGTCCCGACCTGGCCGCCGACCCCAGGGTCAACGGCCCCGTCCTCAACATCGCCGACGCCGACGACCTGTCCGACCTGGTCGACCAATGCGCGCCCGCGCTGACCACGGCCGAGTGGACCGAGGTGTGCACCAAGCACAGCATCCCGATGGGGCCGGTGCTGGAGCTGGACCACTCGCACGAGGACCCCTACGTCCGCGAGGGCCACTTGCTGGAGACGGTCGAGCACCCGACCGAGGGCCCAGTACGCACGATCGGGATCCCCGTGAGGTTCTCCGCCACGCCCGGCTCGATCCGCCGTCTGGCACCGGTTCCCGGCCAGGACACCGCTGAGGTCCTCGCCGAGTTGACGGACGCCGGCTGAGCCGCGCGGAGCAGTGGGAGAAATCATGAACAGCGAAGTGCGCGTCCAGCGGATCTGCTCGACGCTCCTGATCACGATCGACCGCCCGCAGGCACGCAACGCGGTGAACTCCGCGGTCGCCGCCGGCCTGACCGCCGCGCTCGACGAACTGGAGAGCGACAGCACCCTGCGGGCCGGTGTCCTCACCGGAGCGAAGGGCACCTTCAGCGCCGGCATGGACCTCAAGGCCGCCCTGAACGGCGACTTGCCCGTGATCCCGGGCCGCGGATTCGGCGGCCTGACCGAAGCCGAACTGACCAAGCCGCTGATCGCCGCCGTGGAGGGCTTCGCCCTGGGCGGCGGCTTCGAGCTCGCCCTGGGGTGCGACCTCATCGTCGCCGCCGAGGACGCGACGCTCGGCCTGCCCGAGGTCAAACGCGGTCTGATCGCCGCGGGCGGCGGCGTGATCAGGCTGCCCCGGCGCATCCCGTACCACCTCGCCATGGAGTTCCTGCTCACCGGTGAGCCCGTCAGCGGTCGCCGCGCCGGGGAACTGGGCCTGGCCAACCGGGTCACCGCGCCCGGCGAGGCCGTGGCCACCGCCCTGAAACTCGCCGAGCAGCTCGCGCACAACGCGCCGCTCGCACTAGCCGCGGTGAAGAACCTTCTGCGGCACGCCGACGGCACACCCGAGACCGACGCCTTCGCCGCGCAGCGCGAGGCGCAGGACAACTTGATGGCCTCGGCCGACGTCCGCGAAGGCATGACCGCCTTCGCCGAACGCCGCGCACCGCGGTGGACGGGGAAGTGACATGCGGATCCCCGACGTACGCCGCCACGCGACCACCCCGCTGACCAGCCCGGCGTTCCCACCCGTGACACCGCGGTTCACCGACCGTGAATACCTCAGCGTCGTCTACCGCACCGACCCCGACGTGCTGCGCGCCGTCGTCCCCGAGCCCCTGCGCATCGAGGAGCCACTGGTCCGGTTCGAGATCATGAAGATGAACGACGTCACCGGGTACGGCCCTTACACCGAGGGCGGCCAGGCAATCCAGGTCAGCTTCGAGGACGAGCGGGGCGAGTACCTGCACGCGATGTACCTCGACAACTTCCCGGCGACAGCGGCCGGACGCGAGATCGGCGCCTACCCGAAAGTCATGGGCGCACCGAAGCTGTACGCCGACCACGACACCCTGGTCGGCACCCTCGACTACGGCACACTGCGGGTGGCCACCGCGACCATGGGCTACAAGCACCACCCGCTCGACCCACGCGAAGCCCGGGCGCAGATCACGGTGCCGACCTTCATGCTCAAGACCATCCCGGGATACGACGGCACCCCGCGCATCCAGGAACTGGTCCGCACCCAGATCACCGACGTCGTCGTCAAAGCCGCCTACACCGGCCCCGCGCGGCTGCAGTTGTTCCAGCACGTGCTTGCGCCGCTGGCCGACCTGCCCGTCCTGGAGATCGTCTCGGCGAGCCACATCCTCACCGACCTGACCCTCGCGCCGGTCACACCGGTCTTCGACTACCTCCAGGCAGGCACACCATGACCCACCCCTTCCGCACCGCCGCCGTGATCGGCGCCGGCACCATCGGGCTGTCCTGGACCGCGCTGTTCGCCGCCCACGGCCTGACCGTCCGGGTCAGCGACCCGCGCCCCGACCTCGCCGAGGCCGTCGACACCGCGCTGGCACAGTTCACCCCGCACCTGGCCGCCCTGGGCCTCGACGTCGGCGCCCTGGCCGGCCGGGTACACCTCGCCGGCGACGTCACCGAAGCCGTCCACGACGCCGACGTCGTCCAGGAGAACGGCCCCGAGAACCTCGACTTCAAGAAGCGGCTGTTCGCCCGACTGGTGAAGGAGGCCCCCTGGCACGCGCTGCTGCTGAGCTCGTCCTCCGCGATCCCCGCGACCGCCTTCACCGGGCACCTCCAGGACGCGAGCCGGATCCTCATCGGCCACCCGTTCAACCCGCCCCACCTGATCCCGCTGGTCGAGGTCGTGCCGGGCAAGTGCACCAGCGAGGACGCCGTCCAGGACGCCGTCGACTTCTACACCTTCCTCGGCCGCACCCCCGTCGTCGAACGCAAGGAGATCCCCGGGTTCGTCGGCAACCGCCTCCAGCGCGCGGTCAGCCGCGAGGCCACCTACCTCGTCCAGCAGGGCGTCATCACCCCGGACGACCTCGACACGGTGCTGACGACCTCGCTCGGTATCCGCTGGGCCACCGTCGGCCTCTTCCTCGGCCAGCACCTCGGCGGCGGCCCGGGCGGCTACCGCCACCTGATCGAGCACATCGGCGCATCCATGGGCCACCTGGCCCCCGGACAGCCGTCGAACGACCCCGCGGACCAGGAACGCGTCGTGAAAGCCGTGGAGCAGGCTTACGGCTCCCACAGCTACGCCGACCTCGCCGGCGAACGCGACCGCAGGCAACTCGCCGTCCTGGCCGCACTGCACCGCACCGCCCAGACCAACCGCACCAAGGAGAACTGACATGGACCACGAGCTCACCGCGCTGGAAGACGATCTGGCCGCCGACTTCTACCACTACGAGGCGCTGCTCCCGGACGAGGAACGCAAGATCCTCCTCAAGGCCCGCACCCTCATGCGGGACGAGATCAAGCCCCTGGTGAACGACAACTGGGCCAAGGGCGAGTTCCCCGTCGAACTGATCGACAAGTTCCGCGGCAGCGGCCTGGCCGCACTGTCCTACGACGGCTACGGCGAGCACCAGTCGGCCGTCAGCCACCTGCTGGGCGGCATGATGGCCATGGAACTCAGCCGTACGGACTCCTCCGTCGCCACCTTCTTCGGCGTCCACAACGGACTCGCCTTCTACTCCATCCACCACGGCGGCAGCCAGGAACAACGCGACCGCTGGCTGCCGCAGATGGCCACCATGGACAAGATCGGCGCGTTCGCCCTCACCGAGCCCCTGGGCGGCTCCGACGTCGCCGGCGGGATGCGCACCACCGCCCGCCGCGAAGGCGACACCTGGGTCCTCAACGGCGCCAAGAAGTGGATCGGCAACGCCACCTTCGCCGACTACGTCGTGGTGTGGGCACGGGACGTCGACGACAACCACGTCAAGGGCTTCGTCGTCGAGAAGGGCACGCCCGGGTTCGTCCCGGAGAAGATCGAGGGCAAGATCGCACTGCGCATCGTGCAGAACGCCGAGATCACCCTCACCGACGTGCGCGTGCCCGAGACGGACCGGCTGCAGAACATCAACTCCTTCCGGGACGTCGCGGAGATCCTGCGCATGACCCGCAGCGGAGTCGCCTGGCAGTCGCTGGGCCTCATGATCGGCGCCTACGAACTGGCCCTGGACTACGCCAAGGAGCGCATCGCGTTCGGCCGCCCGATCGCCAAGTTCCAGATGGTGCAGGACCTGCTCGTCAAGAGCCTCGGCAACATCACCGCCTCCTGGGGCATGCTGGTGCAGCTCGCCCGCCTGCAGGACGCCGGCATCTTCCGCGACGAACAGTCCGCGCTCGCCAAGGGCTTCGTCTCCTCACGGATGCGCGAGGTCGTCGCCTGGAGCCGCGAGATCTTCGGCGGCAACGGCATCCTGCTCGGCTACGACATCGCCCGGTTCTTCGCCGACTCCGAAGCCCTCTACTCCTACGAGGGCACCCGCGAGATGCAGACCCTGATCGTCGGCAAGTCCATCACCGGACAGAGCGCCTTCGTCTGAAGTCCCCGGCGACCCGCGGGCGGACATGCGCCGCAGCGCCCCTCCTCGTCGCCACCGCGCCCGACCGACACAGCACCGCACCGTCCTCCAAGGAGGATCCCATGCCCGTCTTCCACGCCCACGTTCCCGCACGCCGCTACACCGCGGAGCAGAAACGCGCGCTCGCCGATGCCCTCAACCAGTCCCTGGTCCAGGGCCTCGGCATCCCCGAGGGCGACCGCTTCATCATGATCAGCGAACACGGCGAGAACGAGCTGTTCCTGGACCCGACCTTCATGGGCATGCAACGCAGCAGCGACGCCGTGATCATCACCGTACTCCTCGGCGCCCACCGCCCCCTCAAGGACAAGCGGGCCGTTGCCGCCACCATCAACAAGCTGGTGGCCGGCGCACTCGGCATTTCACCCGACGACATATTCATCGCGCTGATCCCCACCCCGAACGAGAACTTCTCCTTCGGCAGGGGCCAACTCCAACTCGCCGACACCGCGCCACGCTGGTGAACCGACAGCCGCCCAGTACGACGAACGCGCCGTCACACACGCTACCGCGCAGCCCGTGACCGCCCCTCGGCGAGCATCCAGAACCCGGCCTGCGCATTCACCGAGCGGCGTCGTTGAAGCTCATCTGATCCATCCGGGACCGAGTCCCGGCATACCAAGGAGGCCGTTGTTCATGGTCAAACGAAAGAACGTCGAGTTCGCCGCAGACCCAGGAGTCACGCTGCGCGGCTGGCTCTGCCTGCCCGACGGGCCGGGGCCGCATCCGGCGATCACCATGGCCCACGGCTATGCGGGGATCAAGGAACACGGCCTGGAACCGTTCGCGCGGGCCTTCGCCGAAGGCGGATTCGCCGTGCTGCTGCACGACCACCGCACCTTCGGGGCCAGCGAAGGTGAGCCCCGGCAGGACGTCGACCCCTGGCAGCAGATCACCGACTGGCGACGGGCCATCTCCTACCTGGAGAGCCGGCCCGAGGTCGACCCTGACCGCATCGGTCTGTGGGGCACCAGCTACGCCGGCGGCCACGCCATCGTGCTGGGCGCCACCGACCGCCGACTGCGGGCGGTGGTCGCCCAGGTGCCCACCATCAGCGGATTCGAGCAGGGGCAACGCCGCGTAGCACCGGACGCCGTCGCCGCGCTGGAAGAATCCTTCGCCGAGGACGAGCGGGCGCGTTTCCGCGGCGAGGTCCCGCGCACGCAGGCCGTCGTCAGCAGCGATCCCGCGGTCCCCGCCGCCTACCGCACACAGGAAGCCCTCGACTTCTACCTGCAGCCCGCGCCCGGCGGCATGTGGGAGAACAAGGTCACCATCCGGTCCACCCGCGCGGCCCGCACGTATGAGCCCGGAACCTGGATCACACGGGTCTCCCCCACCCCACTGCTCATGGTGATCGCCCTGAGCGACACCGTCACCGTCACCGACCTCGCCCTCGCGGCCTACGAGCGAGCACTCGAACCCAAACGGCTGCATCTGCTCCCCGGGGGCCACTTCGACCCCTACGTCGAACAGTTCGACCAGGCCAGCACCGCTGCCCTCACCTGGTTCCGCGAACACCTCGGCTGACGGAGCACGTACAGCGCGGGAATACCTGTACCCAGGAAAAATCTGGGACGTGTCCGGCCGATCGTGTGCGGGGCCAGACGGCGAGTGCGGCTGCGGTGGTAGCGCCGGGCAAGACGCAGCCACGCTTGGCATACCGGGTGGGCGCGACCTGTGCTGCTTGAGCCGGGTCATCGCTCGCTCGGTGGTGTCGCGTTTCTTGTACCGGTCTTCGTCGAAGCCGGTGGTTGTCTGGATTTTCGCTGGCTGTCGGTCCGGGATGGTGCGTCGGATGCGGCGGCATCGCAAGTCTTCGTGGATGGGTCGCTGCCGTAGGCCCTTGTCCGCTGCGAGGATCTCGGCTTCTTGCCGGGTCTGCCCGGTCCGAGTTCGGGTACGAGCAGCCTCGAAGGCGCCGGCTGCGCCAGGGACATGGTCAAGCGACGGGGCCGAACCGAAACCGGGGCGGTCGCCACCGCCGTCACTCGGCCCGAGTCGGTCCGTGCGCTTGCGGCTCGGATTGCCTGGTGCCGATCTCGGTGAGAGCGGTGTGCGCGGCTTGCAGCAGTTCTTCGGAAATCGGGTTGCCCCGGGTAGCGCGGGCGAGGAGGAGAGCGCCGACCATGGTGCATAGCTGAGCCAGTCCGTCGTCGCCGGTGGCCAGCCGTGCGGCCCGGTTCCGCACCCCGTTGATGTAGACCTGCTGGGAGCGGGCGGCCTGGTCAGGGTCACGCCCCAGATCGGGGGCAAATCCGGAGACGGGACAGCCTTCCCCGACGTGATCGCGGTGCCAGGTCGAGAGGTATTGCTCGATCAACGTCCGTCGGACGGCTTCGTACTCCCCGGCCTGATCCTCGAGCGGCACGGGCGAGTGGGCCGTCGGGTCCTCGAAGGCGTGGGCGATGGCCTCGTCCACCAGGTCATCCTTGGACGCGAACTGCTTGTAGAACGCGCCGTGGGTGAGCCCGGCTGCCTGCATCAGGTCGGCGATCCTGACCGCGGTGCCGCGCTCGCGGAACATGCGTGAGGCGATGCCCACGACGTGCTGCCGGTTCTCCTGTGCCTGCGCCCTCGATACGCGGCCCACGGGACCACCCTCCTCAGATAGTCGCATATTGTCATCTATCCTATCCCGTGTTTAGTCTGATCCCGACATCTATTTCGCCGATGAGGCCCCTCTAGGCAAGTCAGGCAGGGCTTTGCGCTGCCCCTTGCCGCCCGAGGCCGACCGCCTCCGCACGGCACTCGCGGATCCACCGACAGCACTGGAGACCCTGTGGCGTCACCGCCCACCCCCGCCGAATCCTCCTCACCCGCGCCGTCCTTGCCCCCCGCGGCGCCTGCCCAGCAGCGAAGGGTTTCCGAGGTGGTCCACCGCCGACGCTGGGGCATCCTGGCTGTGCTCGCGTTCAGCCTCCTGGTGGTGATGCTGGACAACTCGATACTCAACGTGGCGATGAAGACGATCGCCCAGCCTGCTCCCACCGGGCTGGGTTCCACCCAGAGTCAGCTCGAGTGGGCGGTCAACTCCTACACGCTGGTCTTCGCCGGGCTGCTCTTCACCGCAGGCCTGCTCGGTGACCGGCTCGGCCGCAAGAAGGTACTGCTCTTCGGCATGGCCGTGTTCGGCGTGGGATCCGTGCTGTCCGCGCTGTCGGACTCCTCCGGGCAGCTCATCACCTTCCGCGCCATGATGGGCTTCGGCGGGGCCTTCATCCTGCCCGCCACCCTGGCAATCATCATGAACGTCTTCGAGCCCGAGGAGCAGCCCAAGGCCATCGGCATATGGACCGGTGTGGTCGGGTTCGCCATCGCCGCCGGCCCCATCGCCGGCGGCGTCCTGCTGGAGCACTTCTGGTGGGGCTCAGTCTTCCTGGTCAATGTGCCGATCGTGGTCGTCGCGATGGCCGCCATGGTGGTGGTCGTCCCCGACTCCAAGGACCGAAGGCCCGGCAAGCTCGACCCTTTCGGAGTGCTGCTGTCGATCGTCGGTCTGGCCGTACTGGTCTACGGCATCATCAAGGGCGGCCAGTACGGCGACTTCACCCGGCCCGAGGCCTGGGCGACGATCCTCGGCGGCTTGGCGGTCCTCGCCGGCTTCGTGGTGTACGAGGCACGCAGCGACCATCCGGCCCTCGATGTCACCTACTTCCGCAACCGGCGGTTCTCCGCGTCGGTCGCGGCCATCGGCCTGGTCTTCTTCGCCCTGATGGGCGTCACGTTCTTCAGTGTCTTCTACAACCAGAGCGTGCGAAGCTACAGCGTCCTGCAGTCCGGACTGCTCGTCCTGCCGCTGGCCGCCTCCCAGATGTTCTTCGCCCCGCGGGCCCGGTTGGCCGTCAACCGCTTCGGAGTCCGATCCGTGTGCGCCGCCGGCCTCGTTCTGACCGCCCTGGGCTTTGGCGGCTTCCTGCTCCTCGACCAGAACACCCCTATCTGGGTACTGGAAGTGCTGTTCTTCTTCATGGGCACGGGCATGGCGCATGTGATGCCGCCCGCCACCGTCGTGATCATGTCGTCGCTACCACGGGAGAAGGCCGGCTCCGGGTCCGCGGTCAACAACACCTTCCGGCAGGTCGGCGGAGCCATGGGCGTCGCCGTGCTGGGATCGCTACTGTCCACCACCTACCGCAGCGGTATCGACGGCCACCTGAACGTACTGCCCCCCTCCGACCGGCACGCCGCAGGTGAATCCGTCCAAGCGACCCTGACCGTCGCCGAGAAACTGGGACCGGCCGGCAGGGCGCTCGTGCAGCCCGCACACGACGCCTTCAATCACGCCATGCACATCACCGCAGTAGGGGCAGCAATCGTCGCACTGGTCGGTGCGGTCGTCGTGCTGATCTTCCTGCCGCGCAAGGACGTCGCCGTGGCCGGCGGCGGTGAGAAATCCCAAAGCCAGACCGAAGGAGTCCAACGGTGACCACAAACCATCCCCGCGAGACACCGAAGGCGAGCGCCTGCCGGGAAGGCCCCCGCAGTGACGCCGCCGACACCGCCATCATCGAGACCATGCTGCGGCAGCTCAAGGAGCGCGCCACGACAGGCGAGCTCTCCATGGCGGGCATCGCCCGTAGCGCCGGCGTCGGCAAGGCCACCCGGATCAGCGCTGACACCGCCGAAGCCTATGTCTTGCTGACAGCTCCACTGCCGCTCTGATCACACCTCAACTCGAATATCCATCACTCCGAAGGAGATTGACTGATGAGTGCCAACAACCTTGTTCTTATCCCCGGCGCCGGCGGTGTGGGTCGTACGGTCTTCGAGCACTTGCGTGCTCAAGACGTGCCGGTGCGTTTCATGGTCCGCACCGAGGACGAGCGTGCGGCCGAGCTCCGCAAGCTCGGCGCGGAAGTCGTCTTCGGCGACCTGACCCGGCCCGAGACCGTAGCGGCCGCGCTGCAGGGCGTGACGCGCATGTACTTCGCGATGCGCGTGTCGCCGGACCACCTGCTGGCCGCGACCGTGGTGGCCTCCGTTGCGAAGGAGTACGGGACGCTTCAGGCCCTGGTCGGCCTGTCCCAGATGACGGTGTCACAGATGACAGCCACCAGCACCAAGGAGTCGCACCAGCAGCGGCTGCACTGGCTGGCGGAACAGGTCTTCAACTGGTCGGGGCTGCCCGTGGTGCACATCCGGCCGACGGCGTTCCTGGACACTCCGCTGTTCACCATGATGGCGGCGCGGTCAATCAAGGAGAACGGTTCGATCGCGCTGCCGTTCGGCGCCGGACGCACCTCGCCGATCGCCGTGGACGATGTCGCCCGGGTCGTCGCCACCGTGCTCCGCGACCCCGCTCCGCACATCGGGCAGGTCTATGAGCTGACCGGGCCCCGCTCCGTCGACATGACGCAGCTGACCGAGGAGTTCTCGCGGGCACTGGGACGCCAGGTGTCCTACGTGGACGTGCCCCCGGAGAAGTGGGAGGCGCAGCTCCCGAAGATGGGGATGCCGCCACACCTCGTACAGCACGTCGCCACAATGGCTCGGTTGCACCGGGACGACCGCTACAACCGCACGGCCGACGGCGTCGAGCGTGTGACGGGAACTCCAGCACAGTCGATCGAGGAGTTCGTGGCCGCCCGCAAGGACATCTACCTGGGCTGAGCAACCCCGGTCCGTGATCACGATCTACGGCTGGAGCAATGCACTTTGAGGTGCTGCTCACCCTCGCCAGAGAAACTCGTGCGCCATCGCGATCATGGCCCGTGCCGCAGCACCGGGCGGGCGCTCGGACGGAGCGGCCAGGGAAAACCGCCATTCCAGATCCGAATCCTCGACCGTCAGCGTGGCGACGTCCTGTGCCTTACCGACGGCGACGCGTGGGAGCAGCGCCACGCCCAGACCATTTTGGACGTAGGCAACGCCGGTGGTGATGTCGGTGATCTCGATGGCGACGTGATGGGGGACGCCGGCGGCGTCGAAGGCCCGGTCCGCGACGGTCCGGTTGCTGTAGCCCACGGGGAAGTCGACGAATTCCAGGCCGGCCAGTTCGGTGATCGACACAGTGGGGCGTTTTGCGAGCGGATGGCCGGCCGGTACGACGAGGTCGAGCACCGAGGTGGCGAGGTCGGTCAGCGCGAGGCCTGACGGGTGCGGCCCGGGCCCCGAGACGAAGGCGAGGTCGAGCCGACGTTCGAGGAGGGCTTCGGCCAGGCCCTGGGAGCCGGACGGGGCGGTGCTGGTCTGCAGGAACACCCGGGGATGGCGCCGGTGGTATTCACCAAGGAACACCGGAAGGTCGATGAGCCCGACCGTGGCTATCGCGCCCAGCCGCAGGGTGCCGCGCAGTCCGCCGCGGACCTCAGCCACCGAGTCCACGCCCTCCCGGACCGCGTCGAGAGCTGCGTGCGCGCGCGGGAGCAGCGCGGCACCGGCATCGGTGAGCAGCACGCGTTTGGGGGTGCGCTCCAGCAGCGGTGTGCCGAGTTCCCGCTCAAGGTTCTTGATGGTGGTGGAGACCGCCGACTGGACGACGTGCACCCGTGCCGCGGCGCGGGTGAAGTTCGCTTCCTCGGCGACCGCGACGAAGTACTCGAGCTGGCGCAGTTCCACCCTCCGAGTATCCCCCAGCCAGCCCCGAGTATCTCTCAGCGAGATGGCGGCAGTCTCTGACTTGTGTTGGACGATGCCTGTCACGTCTTGCAACTCTGTAGAAAGTTCAACCGATAAGGAGTTTGAAAATGACCTACAACACGCCACCGACGTATCTGGGCAGCGGCGACCCGGCACGGCAGCGCAAGGACTACTACCCCCCTTGGCTGGACAATCTTGCCGACGATGTGACGCTGGAAGCCGGCGTCCTCACCGGTACCGTCCACGGAGCCAAGGACGTCCTCGCCATCCTGTCCTTCGCGCGCACCCTGTACGAATTCCAGGACTTCATCTACATCGGCAAGTACGGAGAGAACGGATTCGTCGAGGACTACGCGGCAACGGTGGACGGCAGGCCGATCGCCAACATCGCCGTCGTCTACAAGAATGAAGAGGGACAGACACAGCATCTGGTGATGAACCACCGGCCGCTGCCCATGCTCCAGTACTTCTCCCGGAAGCTGGGCGAGCACTTCGCCGGGACAGAGTACGCGAAGTACTGCGCCGACCCTTCGGACGCCGATTACGCCTGAACATCACACTCATTTCCTCCACAAATGAGGAAATGCAGTCAGAATTAGGTAATTCTGGATGCTCGCTGCTGTTCTGCACGGACACGACCACAGGGGCGTGACTCGATCGCCAACCTGCAGATGCACACTCGTCGGCCCCCTGAGCCGAATCTAGGCAGCGGGCGTTCAGCGGACGCCACATTGCCCCTTGAAATTCCGGGCCGGGCTCCGAAATGCAGAAACAAAAGATCCAAAGGACTCCGAGAAACGAAAGGTCCCCCATGCCTCAATCCCTGCGCGCGCTCGTAGCCGGCAAGGTCGGCGAACCCACCGAGGTCCTGCGGCTGGAATCCCGGCCCGTTCCCACGCCGAAAGCCGGCCAGGCGTTGATCCGTGTGAAGGCGACCCCGATTCACGCCAGCGATCTGCACGTGCTGCGTGGCCGCTACGGCTTCTCCCCCGAGTTTCCGGCCGTCGGCGGTCACATGGAATGCGTGGGCCGTGTCGCAGCCCTGGGCCCGAATACCGAGGGACTGACGACCGGCGAGCGCGTGGTGGTCGCCGCGGTCCCCGCGGTACCCGGGCCTCCCGTGGCCGGCACCTGGCAGGAATACCTTGTCGCCGATACACGAAGGCTCCTGCCCATCCCCGACGATCTGAGCGACTCCAGCGCCTGTCAGCTCGCCGTCAACCCCCTGACCGCGCTGCTCCTCGTGACGCGCGAACTCAACGTGCAGCCGGGCGAATGGCTGCTGCAGACCGCCGCCGGCTCCACCGTCGGGCGACTCGTGATCCAACTGTGCAGGCATCTGGGCATTCGCACGATCAATGTCGTGCGGCGGCGCGACGCCGTTGAGGAGATCAAGGCGCTCGGTGGTGACGAGGTCATCTGCACCGAGGACGAGGACCTGGTGCAGCGGGTAGCCGAGACCGCGGGACTGGACGGCGTGCACAAGGCCATCGACTGCGTCGCGGGCCACGTGGGTGCCCAGGTGTCCCAGGCACTGGCTCCGGGCGGACAGGTCGTGGTCTACGGCGCACTCTCCACCCATCGGCAGACCGACCCGGCGGCGCTGACGATCCCGCTCCAGGCACGCTCAGTCATCTACGAGACCAAAACAGTCCGTGGCTTCTGGCTGAACCGCTGGTTCGGCACCGCCTCGCCCCAGGAGGCGCTGCGCGCACTGTCCCAGGTGCGCACTCTCGTCGCCGATGAAGTGCTGAGCATCCCCCAAGGTACGCCGTTCCCACTCGAACGCTTCACCGAAGCCATCGAGCTCGCCGAAACACCAGCACGTCGCGCCAAGCCACTCTTCATCTTCGAAGACGACCAGAGCAAGGACGACCGGTAAGTAGCCGCTAGCGCCGGTGCGTCATCAGGACGGTCCGCTGCCGGACCTCGCAGCCGTCCCCGGTTCCTGTCCACGGCCAGCGTGACAACAAAGCAGCACTCGACCACGGGCAGCCGTACGCGTTCTGCTTGGCAGGCCTCGGATACTCGCGCTTCACACGCTGCCGCGGCCCAAGAAGCCGCATGCCCGACGACTGTCCAGCGCCAGCCCGGGGACTGTACAAAGAACGGCACCTCTCTGTGTCAAGCGGGGGCGATCAGAGAGGTATCCCGGTCGCGGAGCATCGTGCGGTAGACGACATCGGCAAGTCGGCGCTTGAGGCAGCGGAGGGCTTCTTTGTGGCCTTTTCCTTCGCGGCGTTTGCGCTGGTAGTAGGCCTGCCCCGGGGTGGGGTGGCGGATCTGGGTGATGGCCATGACGTGCAGGGCGGAGTTCAGCTGCCGGTCTCCTGCTCGCGAGAGTCGGTGTCGCTTCACGTCCCCGGAGGACACCTCCAGGGGTGCCACGCCGCAGTAGGAGGCGAATGCAGCCTCCGAGCGGAAGCGGCCGACGCCTGCGTTGCGGGTAAGGATCTTCGCTGCCAACAGGTTCCCGATGCCGTGGAGCTCGGTGAGGGTGGTGCTGGTCTCGGTTACTGCTGTAGTGATCTGCTCGGTGACGGTGGTGATCCGGCGGTCCAGGCGGCGGATCTCGACGACCAGATCCGTGGCCAGGCCGCGCAGGGTGCGGGCCAGCGATGCTTTCGGCCGGATGCCCCGCAGGGCTGCGGCAGCGGTATCGGCGGTCAGCTTGCGGGGCAGGCCGGCGGGCACGAGCTTGGTCATCAACGCGTGGAGGCGGTTGACGGTCTGGGTGCGGGTCCGGACCAGGTCGTCGCGGTGCTCGGTCAGGGTGCGCAGGGCTGCGAGGCCTCGTCGATCTGGGCGGTATGGAGCCTGGTTGCGGTGTGGGCGGCGATCCCCACGGACAGGGCGTCGGCCTCGTCGCTCTTGCGACCGTGGCCGGTGGACAGCAGCCGCACCCGGCGGGCGAGCTTGGCCGGCACGTCCGTGGGCGAGATGCCATCGGCGGCCAGCCGAGAGGTCAGCGGGGCACCCAGGCCACTGGCGCCTTCAATGGCCCATATCGCCTTGGGCCACTGCCGGGCGAAGCGGAGTAGGTCGCGGTACCCGGCTCGACTGACCGGGACGCGTAAGGCGTCCATGGGCCGTAGGCGGGCGTCGACGGCGACGGCCGTCCAGGAGGCCTTGTGCGGGTCGATGGCGATGGTGACCTGGCCTGATGCGGGGTCGGCGGAGGGGCGGGGTGGCACGGTGTCTCCTTCGTGGTCGACTCCAGGTGACCGACGAGGAGGGCAGAGCAACGTTGGGCAGTGCAGACCTCTCTCGAGCCACTCCCGTCGGCGGCTGTGGCCGGGACGCACGCCGTTCGAGGGCCAGCCCGCAGGCGGCAGGTGTAACTTGAGCGACCCCTGCCACAGCCTCGGACATCATGGCTGCAGACCACGATCTCCGGCGCCGATCCAACACGTTGGGATACCTCTCTGATCGCCCCCGCTTGACACAGAGAGGTGCCGTTCAATGGACAGACCCCGCGGCCTCCACGTACCGCCAGTCCGCCGGCCGGCAAGCCGACGGGTTCGCGGATTCTCGGGGTGGAATCGCGGGGAACCGGAGGGGGACGTGGCGCCCGCTGGCGGAGTAGCCGACGGGTTGGGGGGTGATCGAGGTACGCGCCAAAGGCGGCAATGAGACGATGAGGGCTCGGCCCGCGCATTTCAGAGGGCCCGGCCGGTGTTCTGCCAGCGGCAGAACACCGGCCGGGCCGGGCTCGACGATCACTACAGTCCAGTCTCATGACGGCGATTACGACGCGTACGGTCGAGTACCCGGCGGACGGTTGACGATGATCGGGCACCTCGCACTCCCGGCCGGTGTCGACCGCCGGCCCGCGGTGCTGCTCGGACCAGAGGGCATGGGGCTCAGCGACGTCGAACGCCGCCGGGCCGATGCTCTCGCCGAGCGGGGATACGTAGCGCTGGCCTTCGACCTTCACGGCGGGCGCTATTTGGGCGACCCCGAGGAGATGCTGGCCCGTTGCATGCCGCTGCTCTCTGATCCCGACCGGATGCGGCACATCGGCCACGCGGCACTCGACGAGTTGCGCACCGAGCCCCGGACCGACCCCGACCGGATCGCCGCCATCGGCTACGGCACCGGGGCGCCATCGCGCTGGAACTCGGGCGCGACGGCGTCAACCTGCGCGCGATCGGGACAGTCAACGCGCTGACCACGGGCCGGCCGGGCGAGGCAGCGCGCATCCGCGGCCCGGTGTGGGCCGGGGTCGGATCGGAAGACCCGATCATGCCGCCCGCACAACGAAACGCGTTCACTGCCGAGATGCAGGCCGCGGGCGTCGACTGGCGCCTCGCGGTCTACGGCGGCGCCTTGCACGCCTTCCACCACCCGCCGGTCGACCACCTCACGGTCCCCGGCGTCGGCTACCACCGACAGCACGCGCAGCGAGCCTGGCGCGACGTCGTCGACCTGCTCGCCGAGTGCCTGCCCGTGACGGAGGATCTGAGGGCATGACCCAGGCAAACAGCCTGGCGCCAGGCCTGGCCCGCGTCGTGCACTGACAGTCCCCTCCCCTCAAGTCCGCACAGCAGAACCACATTCGAGTGGATGCCCGATCACAGAGAAGTGTTCGCAACTGCCGCAGTAAATAACGGATTTACGGCGACGGAGCCCCTGCCGTGATCGTCGCGATCTGCAGCGGTCCGTTCCGGCCGCCAGGGCGAGGTGTACGCATCCTCCGCGATACTCCGCGCCCGCTCCTGGTCGTAGGGGTCTGCGCCGGGTTCGGCGAATACCTCTTCCATTTGCTCGGGATCTGCGCTGCGCCGCAGTGCAGATCCCGAACCGTGGTCACCGTGCGCGGGGCCTGTCATCTCCGATACCGCTGCGCCACTGCCTCGAAGGCGGCCTTGGGTTCCCATTCCATGTCGGGGTAGGTCTGCCCCCGGCGCCCTTCGAGGAGTTTGACGATGCCCAGGCCGGCCCGGTCCAGATCGTCCCTGGGGTCGCCGTCCGGGCGGTGCGGGTAGCCGGGCAAGGCGAACAAGAACACAAACGCGCTGTCCACGCCCTCGGTCTCGAAGATCTCCAGCAGTTCGCTCAGATATGCGGCCTGGCCGGCCTCGTCGCGCTCGTATATGCCGTTCAGTCGTACAGGGGCCTTGGTCTCGGGATCGTGCTCGACCACTTCCAGCACCCGCCCACCTCGGTCTCCCGCGCCGCGGTAGGCCGCGGTGCCGAACCC
Organism: Streptomyces sp. PA03-5A; assembly: GCF_033792725.1. Lineage (NCBI taxonomy): Bacteria > Bacillati > Actinomycetota > Actinomycetes > Kitasatosporales > Streptomycetaceae > Streptomyces > Streptomyces sp. PA03-5A. The sequence goes on from NZ_JARAVL010000020.1 coordinate 167,956, forward strand.
GGTGATAGCGAGCGGCTTGGGACCTTGGGCCAGGGTGCGCACCGCGTCCCGGAACCGGTCGGCAACCTCGGCGGAGCGGATCAGCTCGAACGTCACCATGTCGAAGGGAGTCCAGTCGACCTGCTCGAACTGGATGGACGCGTAGGTGAGCTTGCCCTGGAACCGCTCGCGGACCGTGGCCGCGGCGTCGCGGAGGAATGCGTTGATGCGCACGCCGAGCTCACGCATCGCTTCGGCCCGCCGGTCGGGCCGGCTCATCAGCTGCTCGACCCGCTCCTCGGGGCTCTCACCGGGCAGGAACCCGCGGTTCATCACGCTCAGCTCGACCCCTGCGACGAACACGACTGTGGCCCCCTGCTGCCGGAGCCGTTCCGCTCGCTCGGCGCAGTCGCGGAAGAGCGTGAGGACCTGCTCCGGATCCAACTCCAGAGGATAGGGCGAGAACCAGACCTCCAGGCCGAGCTCGGCGGCGGCACCGGCGGCCAGCTCCAGTCGGCCCGGGTCGCCGCCGATGATCTGGACCGCGTTGCAGTGCAGGTCGTCGCGGATGATGGCGAGCTCGCGCCGGACCACCGCGAGGTCGAAGTGCTCGCGGGATGTCTGGCCATGCACGACGAATCCGGTGTCGTAGGTCATTCCTCTTGCTCGCACGGTGACGTCCTCTCTGTCGGTCTCAGTTCGGGACGAGGCTGACAGTCAAAGTGCGTGCACGCAAGTTTGCGTGCACGCAGCCCTGTGTGGAACGCTGACGCCGTGACGACACCACCACCAGGGCTGCGGGAGCGGAAGAAGCAGGCCACCCGCGAGGCGCTACGCAAGGCAGCCCTGCGCCTGGCCGTGGAGCGCGGCCCCGACCAGGTGCGGGTCGAGGACATCGCCGAGGCGGCCGGGGTCTCGCCGCGCACCTACAACAACTACTTCGCCAGCCGCGAGCAGGCGATCGTCTCCGCTGTTACCGCGGACCGGGAGGCGCGGATCGCGGCGGCAGTCGCGGCCCGGCCCGCAGGAGTGCGCCTGGCTGACGCCGTCACCGAAGCGGTGGTCGAGCAGTACACGAACACCGGTGAGCGCGAACACGAGGCACTGCTGCTGATCACCACCCGGACCGCGCTGCGCGACGCGTTCCTCGATACCACCGCCGACATCGAGCCGCCTCTCACGGCGGTGATCGCCGAACGCCTGGGCGACGCCGGAGCGCACACAGCCCGCGTTCTCGCGGCGAGCGTGGCCGCGGCGGTTCGCATCGCGTTGGAAAGCTGGCTCCAGCCGACCGGGAACGCGGGGGCCGCCGGGAGTTTCGGTGCCGGAGGACTGGTCGTGCCTTCCGGCTCGCTGCCAGACCAACTCCGCGCGGCACTGGCCCCGCTCGCGCCCGCGTTCGACGTCGCCCAGCGACGAACCCAGCCGTGAAGTCGACTCAACCGGTCTGTGTGGTTCCTACTCGACCCAAGACGAGGACCCCGACAATCACACCGCCGGGGTCCTGCCATCCCTTTCGGCCGTACCTCGGCTGATCCTCATTTACTGCGGCTTCACTGTGCTGACCACGCGCGCCCTCGGGACGGCGCTGCCCTCGGACTTCCGCGCTCTGGCGGAGGCGTATCCGGTCTTGGTCGTCGACGACTTCCTGACGGTCTCCGCTCCCCGGCCCGGCGCCGAGGCGTCATGGGCGTCCGCGTCCAGGGAGGACGAGATCCTTCAGGATCTGTACGAGATGGGCGACACCGAGGGCTACGTTCCCTTCCCACAGCCGGGAGGCCTGATCTCCTGGGCGGAGTCCAATTCGGGGGACTCCTTCTACTGGCGGACAAGCCCTGCGGATCCGGACGCGTGGCCCGTGGTCGTCCGCGGAGACAACGGCGACTGGTCGGAGTTCCCGGTCGGCGTTGTCGAGTTTCTGGCCGGCGTGTACGGGCGCACCATCCACGTGCCGGGCATGCCCAGGGACTTTCCCAGCGACGACCCGCAGGTGCTGGGCCTGAGCGACCGCATCGACTGATCGGCAGCTGATCCGCAGGCACATGTGAACAGCGATCGCCCCCGGGGTTCCCGGGGACGATCGTCATTCGATGATCACTGACTACGTGACAGCCAGGAGTAAAGTGCGACGGCTCCGCCTCACAGAGCGCCCGGATTCAGGCGCTCGGGGAACCGCTCCAACTCGGCGTCGAAGAAGTCGCGAGCGCTGCCGTGCTGGAGGAGCAGTTCGTCGACGGTGTCGAGGTACTCGCGGGTCTCATTGATGGTGCGAGTGGCGTCGTCATCAAGCTGCTTGTTCTTGTGGCCAGCGACGATCCAGCGGGGCCTGAGGTCTTCGACGATTGCGATGGCTTGGCGCCACGCGTCCAGGCCACCGTGCCCGGCCTCGACCAGGAACTGGTGCACGCCGTTGTAGATCACATCGCCCGCGACCACGAGCTCGAGGTCCGGGACGTGCAGGACGCTTGTGTCGTCGGTGTCGCTGTGGCCGGCTTCGATGATCAGCAGATCATGACCTTCGAGCGTGAACCGGTTGTCGGGCACGGTGACGGCCGTGACCGGGGCGTCCGGGATCTGGCCGAGGAAGTACTTGTCCCAAAAGCCTGTACGGATTGACACGTTGTGGTGCATCTGCTTGATCGTGCGGGTCGTCGCGACGACCTGGGCGCCGAATCGCTCGGACAGGACACCGGCGGTGAACCAGTGGTCGCCGACGCAGCTTTGGCGTTCGACGATCGTGGCGAGCACTCCGATTGCCCTGTCGGGGGTACCAGCCCCCGGCAGCACCGCGGGGTGTCGCAGCTATGCCCTGTCCGGGATCCGGGCGACAAGCGGCGAGGCCGCCTCCGCGTCCGGCCGACGCCGTCCGCGACGTCGGCCGAGGCCGCAGCGGAGCACGAGGCCGTGCCGGGCGAGCCGGGGTGCGTGGACCTCCGCCGCCGACGGTGCGCTTCGCCCGTGGCAGGCGGGCCTTCAGGCCACGTCGCGCCGGGAGAGCAGCAGGGCGGACAGGCCGAGGAAGACCGCCATGTACGCCGTCAGCACCATGCTCGCCGTGACGGGTCCCGACACCGAGACCACCCCGGGAACCGAGGTGCCGGCCGTGCCGGACGGGTCGAGGGCGGCGGCCAACGAGCCCGCGCTCGGCCCGATCAGCAGCCGCTGCAGCCCCTTCAGCACCGGGAGGGTCCCGGTCAGCCCGGAGACCAGGTTCTCCATCGCCAGCAGCCACAGCAGCCCCACCCCGATGGCGGCGCCGGTGCCGCGCAGCAGGATCGCCAGGAACATGCCGAGGCTCGCCGCGGCCATGCTGATCAGCCAGGCGGCCGCGACTCCGGCCGCGAGGCTTGACACGTCCGGCCAGTGCGCCGCCCGGCCGGTGAGCGCCGCGGCGACGGCGCCGGATGCGGCGCCGAGCGCCACCACCAGCGCCGTGACGCAGAGCACCACCACCGCCGCGGACGCCGCCTTGCCGAGGACCGCGCCCGTGCGGCCGGGCCGCTGGACCAGAAGTGTCCCCCAGGTTCCCCACCGGAACTCGCCTCCGGTGAGCACCGCGCCGAGGATCAGCATCAGTGCACTGCCGAACATCGGGTACAGGGCCACGGTCCCCGACAGGAAGCGGTCCGGAAGCAGGCCGTCGATCAGTTCCTGCGGGTCACCGGCGGCGCCGGGCGGCCGGTTCCGTACGGCAAGGTAGACGACGGCCGGCACCACCGTGCCGAAGACCAGGGCGAGGGCGATCCACACGCCGCCGACGATCCACACGCCGGGGCGTTTGCGTGCCGCCAGCAGCTCCGCCTGCACCACGGCGTTCACCGGTTGACCACTCCCTGGCGTTCCGTTCCCGTTCCCGATGTGGGCTGGTCCGCGACCAGCTCGAAGAAGGCCTCCTCGAGGGAGACCGTCTGCCGGCGGAGCTCGCTGACGGCCAGTCCGTTCTCCACGAGGAACCGGTTGACGGCCGCCGCCTGGCCGGGGTCGACGGCCACGCGCACCTTCCCGTCCTCCACGGTCGCCGAGCGGACGGACGGCAGCCGCGCGAGCAGGTCGGCGGCGCGTGCCGGCTCATCGACCGTGAGCGTCAGGCCCTCGTGTCCGGCGCCCCGGCGCAGCTCCGGGACGGTGCCCTCCGCGACCAGCCGGCCGTGACGTATGACGCCCACCCGGTCGCACAGGTGCTCCACCTCGGTCAGCTGGTGGCTCGACAGCAGGACGGTGCGCTGGTGACGGCGCAGCCCCGTGATGAGCTCCCGTATGCCGGCGACGCCCGCCGGGTCCAGACCGTTGGTCGGCTCGTCGAGAATCAGCAGGGCGGGGTCCTTCAGGAGCGCGGCCGCCACCGCGATCCGCTGCCGCATGCCGAGCGAGTACGCGCGGAAGGCGACGTCGGCTCGCGCGGCCATGCCCACTTCCTCGAGCACGTCGTCGACGCGGCCGGGGGGAAGGGCTGCGTACCGGGCGAGGACGCGCAGGTTGTCGCGCCCGGACAGGTGCGGGTACAGGGCGGGTGACTCGATCAACGCGCCCACGCCCCGCAGGCCTGCGGAGCTGCCGGCGGGGTGGCCGAGCACCGAGGCGGTGCCCGACGTCGGCCGGACGAGTCCCACGAGCATCCGCATGGTGGTGGTCTTCCCGGACCCGTTCGGCCCGAGGAAGCCGTACACCTCTCCGGTGCGCACGACGAGATCGAGGTCGAACACACCGGCCTCCGGACGGTACCGCTTGGTCAGTCCGCTGGTGCGGACCGCGAGGCCGTCACGCATCGGCGGCCTGCCGTCCGCCGGAACGGGCTCGGGCCGCCGCGAGGACCAGGACCACCACGACGGCGGTCTCGGCGGCGAGGATCACCACGGCCCACACCGGTCCCGTCCAGCGTTCGAGTGTGGCGAACCACAACCACATCAGGCAGCCGTACACCGACAGCGCGAACAGCAGCGAGACCAGCCCGTAGGCGGCGTACGCGCGGGCGTCGCGGGCCGGGTAGACGCTGAGTCGTTCGCGCGCGGCGGGGTCGCCCCGGCGCAGGAACAGCCGCCAGAACCGGTAGCTCTCGCCGCGCAGGTCGGCCAGGTCGAGCGCGTGCGTCAGCATCACGTATCCGTCCGATCGCAGGAATGGCAGCAGGTTCAGCAACGAGCCCGCGCTGCCGAACAGCAGGACCCCGGCGGCGAGCGAATGGCCCGGACCACCGTCGCGGGTCAGCCACCACCATCCGGCGACCGGCACCATGGCCAGCAGGCTCACCATGACCCCGGCGAACGCCGTCGCCACTCGGGCTCTGCGGCGGTGGAACAGCACGATGTCGTCGGTCCGGCAGTAGGGGGCCAGCAGGGGGAACCGCCAGCTGACCCCGATCTCCGTGACCGTGCCCCCGAAGTGGCGGCAGGTCACGCCGTGCGCGAATTCGTGCAGCGCTGTGATCACCCAGACGAGCAGTACGGAGACCGGTATCGAGATCGCCCATGTGCGCTGGTGGGCCGCCTCGGTGCTGAGGGTGGCCGCGTGGGTCCAGACCAGGGCCTGTACGGCGGCGACCAGGATCAGCGCGGGTATCACGAAGCCGGCACGGAAGGCGAAGGCCAGGCGCGTCGCCAGGGCGGCGCACAGACGGTCGGGCCGGAGCAGCACCCAGCGCCGCCGCAGCCACCCTTGCCGCGCGGACTCCTTGTCCTCGCGGGCCTTCCTCAGCTTGTCGAGGACCGCGGTGTCGGCATGCCCGTCGAGCAGTTGGTAGCGGCCGAGGAGGGTGAAGATCTGCCCCCAGTGGTCCGGGCCCAGCCGGCGGTCGTAGGTGTCGCTGTACCGGCGTCCGATGTCCTGGAGGGTGTGGCGGCCGTCCATGAGGCCCATGATGAAGTGCTCGCGGGGGCCGACCCGGTAGTAGCAGCCGGTACGGGCGTCCTTGACGTGGTGCACCGTCTTCGGGCCGGTCCGCAGGGCGGGGCCGAGCACGACCTCCTGGCGGAGCCGGGGCAGATCCTGTGCGGTCACCGTGGCACCTCCTGCGCGGCCATGTCCGACAGCGCCTTGTCCATGACGTACGACAGATAGATCTCGTCGAGGATGCTCACGCCGAGCCGGTTGTTGGTCATGTGGACGTAGGAGCTGAGGACGATGGCCAAGGCGGCCTGGGGGTCGGGGGCCGCGCCGTCGCGGAAGGCCAGGACGCCGGCGCCGGACAGCGCGAGTACCTTCTCGCGCAGGTCGGCGCAGTGGCTGAGCCAGGACCGCTCCAGCGGGGTGGGGGCCGCGCCGGGCGTGTCGCGGACGCTGTCCCCCACGTGCCGCAGCCGGCAGACGAGTCGGTCGCGCATCCGGTGATAACTGCGGTCGAAGCGCTCGTGCTGGCTGTCGCTCGGCTCCTGGTAGGAGGTCTCCCACATGGTGCGATATCGGGTCAGGAAGCGGGCCACCTCGCCGTGGTCCCCCAGGAAGGAGAAGCACAGACCGGCCGTCAGCTGGGCGGCCTGGCCCAGCAGCACGGTGCGCACGTGGACGTTGGTGCTCTCCAGCAGGGTGACCACCAGGTCACTGGATCTCTCGAAGTGCCATTCGGCCAGCTCCATGGCCGTGGTACCGCCGTACCGGTCCAGCTCCCGCTCGTAGGGGATGCGCGCGACGCTGTTGTTGTCCCGGAAGGGCATCGTGCCGTCCGGTCCGTACAACTCGTCCCAGCGTTCCTGGCTGTACTCGGCGAGGAACATGTTCCGGTACAGGTCGCCGCTGGCGTTGCGGTCCTCCTCGTACAGAGCCGGGCGGCGGCGCATGAAGTCGGCGAGCGCCCCCTCGGCGATCCTCGCCACCTCACCGGCCGCCGCGGCGTCGGCCGGCAGCAGGCGCAGCCGGATGTGCGGGCCCTCCAGCCAGTACCGGATGAAGAACCAGGAACGCAGCAGGCGCTGCTCGCGCAGCCGCGCGACCAGCGGCCGCACGCAGTGCACCAGCACCGGGTTGGCGTTCGCCGCGTAGAAGACGTGCAGGCTGATCCAGCCGTTCCCGTCCGTCTCCATGCCGGGGACGCTGCCTGCGAGGAGAGTGTCTTTGCCGTTCATCACCGCTCCGTGGGCATTCCGTCGAGCTCCACCGTGAGCTCGGTGACGTATCGGTTCCGGTCGTCGCGCAGCCACAGCTCGTCCGGGCCGGGCAGCATCTCGGTGAGGACCACCGGGGAGGCGCTCTTGCGGACGGCCGTGTCGAGCAGGCGCACGCTCGGGTAGGCGTCGAAGTCGACGTACAGGGGCTTGTGCTCGCCGCCCGGGCTCGCGAAGACGCGACGCGGAAGGCCCATGCGCCGCTGCCACTCCCGCCACGCCAGGAACCACTCGTGGTCCGGCTGCCCGGGCGTCACCGCGGGCAGCCGGTCCGCGGCGCACCGCCAGGACCTGCGCTGCACCACGACGTTGCCGAGCCGTATCCGGGGCAGCGGGCCGTCCTGTGTCTCCCGCAGGCCGGTGCCCTCCCACAGGTCGAGCTGCACCATGCTCGTGTACGAGAAGTTCAGCAGCACCTGCTGCACTTCCGGCAGCGCCATGGGCAGCAGGAAGCCCAGGTAGACCGGGATCACCTCGACGCCCAGGCGACGCGAGCGCAGCAGCAGCCGGTCGGCCGCCGGGTCGTGCTCGACGACCAGGTCCTCCACCGGGATCTGCTCCGCGCCGGGCCGGGAACTGGTCTCGCCCGGGCAGACCACCTCGTAGGGGGTGACTACCGGGTGCAGGTTGAGGTTGGTCGTGTCGTAGCCGCCTTTGAGCTCGGCGAAGACGGCACCGGGCGGGGCGACGGTCTCCAGGGACCGGCGCAGCGACGCGGTGAGCCCGGACCCGAAGCAGTGTGCGAACCGGGAGAACAGCAGGGTCAGGCCGGAGTAGACCCGGTTGACGACGACCAGCGGATCCTGCGTGCCCCGCTGCGCGAGCTGGAGGAAGAACGACAGTGGGCGCAGTCCTTCCCGGGGCGAGCGGGGCAGGATCGCTCCGACGGTCGTGAGGAACTCCTCGTCCAGCTCCAGATCGGCCCCGGAGGCCAGGTCCCGGTATCGCCGTACGACCTCGTCGGCGACGGCGGCTCGGGCACGGTCGATGCGGGTGATGTCCTCCTGCCGGAACCAGTTGTCGTAGGGGCGGAAGGCGGTGCCGTCGAAGCGCTGGTGACGCAGGAGCCGCTGGTTGTGGTTGTCGTAGAAGTCCTGCCCGAACTCGTGGGCGAAGGACAGGAAGTCCTCGCAGCGCCCCCCGGTGCCGTACCGCGCCCTGAAGAACCCCTTGGTCACCAGGCGGCGCACGAGGTTGCCGTCGAAGGCCGGCAGGATGTCGGCCAACCGTTCGAGGTCCGGGGTCAGTTGCTCCTGCCACGCCTGCGCGTCACCGGTCACCGCCAGCCCGGGCACCGTGGTGTCCTCGTAGACCAGCGTGCGCAGCACCGGGAGATCCGCCTGGCCCAGGAGCCGGTGCGCCGCCGCCGCCGACTCCTTGATCCGGCCCAGCAGCTGGCGTCTGCGTCCGAGGTCAGCCCCGGCGAACTGTCCGACGTCCTCGCCCATGTGCTCCACGAGCCGGGCGACGTCGTCCGCCCAGGCGGTGCGCAGCGCCCGCAGGCCCTTGCCGTAGGTGGCGACCGGGTCCGGGTCGTGGATGTCGACCTGGAGCCCCGGGACGACGAGCAGCCCGAGCCTGAGCAACTGGGCGAGGTAGGCCTCCACATCGACTTCCGGCCGGTCGGGGCCCCTGGCGGACAGCAGGGCCACCGCGTCGCCGAACCGCAACTCGGCGTCGTCCCGGAACACGGTGAGCACGTCCGCGAGAACGTCGCCGGTGGGCAGGTAGAACAGGCTCTCGTGCACCGCGTCCAAGGTGACCGCCGCGTCCGCGTCGGCGTCGGCGCCGCGCAGCCTGCGCAGGTAGCGCACCCGGTCGCGGTCGACCCGCAGCCCGCTGGTGGCCCGCACCGGCAGGTCGCGGCGGAGCCGCGGGTCGACGGTGGCCAGCTCCGAGAGCCGGGCGAGCACCGCGATGTTGAGCCTGGAGTGGCTCTCCTTGTCCCAGCCGCTGAGCCGCGTCACGAGGGGGCTGCCGACGCCTTCCTCGAAGCCGCCGGCGGACACCGCCGTCAGCGTGCTGAAAGGGCTGGTCTTGCACGCCGTGCGGTAGAGGTACTCCAGCAGTGACCGTTCGATGCGGCGTTCCCGCTTGCTCAGCGGACCGCCGTCGCGCCGCACGTAGCCGTCCAGGTACTCGTCGAGCGACGGAGAGGACAGCTGGATGCCGTGGCGCAGATCCGTCTCCACCGTGATCCGCCGCAGCTCCCGCCGGCTCGCCGCGACCTCGCGCGCCACGACGCCGGAGCCGCCGGTCAGCAGCGACGCGCAGCGCTCCCGCTCGGCGGCCCATTCCCGCAGTGCCGCGACATCCTGCGCCGGCAGCAGCGGCTCCGCCGACGCGAGACCACGCGGAACACGGGAGTTGAACACGTCCCGGCGCAGATTGATCAGCGTGCGGCGCGCCGACGGGTCGGCGAGGGAGTCCGCTATCCGATCCTGCAGGACATCGGCGAGGCGGGCTCCTCGTTCACGCAGCCGCCGCCGGGCGTCGAGCAGCCCGTCCGCCCACGCCGCGCTCTGCGCGGTGGCCAGGACGTCGGCGGCCTCGAAGGGCAGCCCGCCGACCCGCAGCATGAACCGCGGGACGAGGTGCCACGCCCCTTCGGCGCGTCGGGGACCCGGCGCAGTCGCGGCGGGCTCCGAGGGAGAGGCCGCCGATGGTATCGCGCTGGATATCACGGATCGTCCCTTTCATGCCAGCCGGTAGTCGTAGTCCGCGCGGTCCGTGCGTTCGTGCCCGAGCAGCACGAACAGGAAGGTGCGTTCGTCACTGCCGTCGAGACCGACCGCCTCGTCGATCGCGATGTTGTCGAAGCCGAGCACCACGCCGCAGCCCACGCCGAGCGCCGCCGCGACGGTGTAGGCGGTCTGCGACAGCGCCCCCACCTCCGCGTTCAGCACGCGGTAGCCGCGACTGCCGAAGGCCTCCAGCGTGCTGCGCCATCGGCCCGAAATCGCGAGCACGGCGCCGACCTGTTCCAGGTTGTAGTTGCTCAAGTAGTAGCTGCGCTGCAGCGTCCCGGCGATCGGCCCCTGCCGCACCACCTGCAGCCGCTTGCCGCCCGCGTCGTAGCGGTAGCTCCCGGCGGGCAGCCCCGCCACCCGGTTCGCCAGCACGTACAGCCCGGTCAGGCCGGCGTCCTCCGGCACCGCATCCGCGGTGTACCGCTGCCCCGACACGGTGCCGGCCAGCACGGTCGCCAACTCGTCCAGGCCCAGCGGACGGGACCCCACGAACGAGCCGAAGCTGGTGCGCCGGCCGCGCAGGACCTCGCCCAGGTCCGTGCCGAGCCGGCCAGCCAGGGGCCGCGGCAGCTCCACCTCGCCGCCAAGCTCCCGTGGCAGCGGCACCAGGCGCCGCGCCACCGCCGGGTCGGGGCGCGCACGGCGGTCGTCCAGGACCGCCCGGTGCACCTGCCGCACCTGCTCGAACGTCCTGGTCCGCGCCGACCGTTCGAAGCTCGGGCGGTCGACCGGACCGCCGCGGCCCGCGGTGCCGCCCGCTCCGGCGCTCGGCTCCGGGCCCGCGCCCGCGCCTGGCGGGCCGAACGGCAGCGGGACGACGGCCAGCACGCTCTCCTCGTCGGTCACGAGCCCCAGGAGCCGGTTGAGCCGCTCGTCGTCGAACCACAGCACGCGCGAGAGCCGTCGCCCCGTCGCCCGGGCGATCAGCTCCCAGCACCCCAGCAGGGCACCGGCGTCCTGGGTCACCACGTGGTAGCAGAAGCTGTTGTACTTGAACGCGTTCTTCCAGAACCGCACAGTCACCAGGAGGAAGCCGTCCGCCGTCCCGGCTCCGGCACAGGCGTCCCGGACCTCGGCGGTCAGGTCGCCCGCCACCAGCCGCTCGAACGCGTGGTGCGCCGTCGCATAGTGGTAGACCCCGGGGGTCAGCGGACCGGACGGACCCGCCACCCAGTACACCTCCAGCGGGTACATTCCCCCGCCGGAGGCGCTGCCCCGGCCCCACAGCGCCTCCGGGTAGAGCACCCGCACATGGCTGTCCTGGTTCCAGTTCACCCGCAGCCTGCGGTCCAGCACTCCGCAGGACAGCCGCAGCAGCGATGCCAGGGACCCGGCTGTCCACAGCGGCCCCGGGCCGGGCGGCGGCGTCCCGAGGACGACGTCCGCGGTGGGCGCCAGCGGCCGGCCGACGCCCGGCGGCACGGGGAAACGCCGCACTCCCAGGTAGGTCTTGTGCCGTGACGGCTGGTCCTCCCAGTCGGGGGTGAAACCGACCGGCTCCATCGACTCCCGGCCGCGCCGGAACACCGACTCCACATAGGCGCTCACGACCTGCGTTCGGTCCTCGGACACGGACTCTCCTCCTTCGCCGGACGTGCCCGGCCCACGATCGGGGCCCGTCCGCGCATGACGGGTCACAGGGAACGGCTCACGGGAAGGGGTGCGGCCTGGGATTCAGGCCGGTGGGGCCGAAGCCCTCCGCACGGGAGTGGACCTCGGCCAGGCGGCCGTCGAGGTAGGCCCGCAGCCGCGGATGGCCCAGTACGCGCTGCCGCTCCCAGCCGAAGTCGATCGGCACCAGTCCGGGCGCCAGCACACACAGGGTGCGGATGCCGGTGCCGTCCTGCTCCGGGCACGTCTGGTCCACGGCGACCACGTCGCTGCCCACGTCCCGGAGCCGCTCCATCACGAACCGGACATCGTCGGCCAGGTCCAGCGTCGCGGGCCGCTGGGCGAGCCAGGGGCCGTACAACTCGCCCATCGACCGGGCCGGCGCGGCGTCCAGCAGGAACGAGGCCACGTGCGCCATCTCCGGCAGGCCGTACAGCAGGGCATGGTCGGTCAGTTCGTGCACACGGTCGTAGTCGGCCGCCATCTCCCGCAGCGCCGGCACCTTGGCCGCCACCCGTTCGTCCATGCCGGGGATGTACGAGGCGGTCTCGGAGATCGCGGCACGCACCGCCTCGACGGGATCTAGGCTGGCACCGGCCGCGAAGCACAGGGTGCCCAGCCCCCCGTCCAACCGCTCGGCGACCGCCATCACCGCGGGTACGGGGACGTCCACCCGCATGTCGAACAGGCGCATCCGGTAGCCCAGCCGCGCCACGCGGTCCAGCACGAACCGGACCTCCTCGTCGGCGATGGTCGCCTGGTCGATCTCAGGCAGCCTCGCCCCGGCGAACCAGCACAGCAGGAAGGCGTCCCGCTCGATGAGTTCGAGCATGCCGTGCAGCAGTGCCTCCTCCGTACTGGTGCCACTGGCACAGCCGTTGGAGCATTCCTGCACGAACTTCCGGTCCGGACGGCGGTCGAGGTAGAACACCAGTTGCTCCGGCACCATCACCGGCCGCCGTCCGCCGAAGGAGTAGCCCCACACCCAGTGGGTCGGGGTGTCCGGGGTGTACGGCTGGTAGTAGTCACGGTGTCCGGCGTAGAACTCCGGCCGGTACGCACCCAGGGCCGCGGGGTCGAGGGCGTCCGGCGCCAGGTCGCGGTAACTTGCGTACACCGTCGGGCGCTTGGCCCGCGGGAACTGGCCCGCGTAGCGCTCCAGCCCCTCCAGCATCCCGTACCGTTCGCTGCTCACCGAGCTCTGCGACTGCCCGCTCCACCACATCTCGTGGAAGTCGTACTTGCTGCGCACCCTGAAGTAGCCGCTGACCGGCAGGGTCGCGCTGCACTGGTAGACGCGGCGGGCCGCGCTCGCCAGCGCTCCGCAGACCTCGTTGACGTATCCGCCTACCGGCAATGGAAGGTCGCCCGCGGCGGCTCCCCGGTAGCTCACCGGGCTCGACTTCGGCCGTGCCCGCAGGGGCAGCACCGCGCCCTCGGCGGTGTCGGGCAGTGGGGTGGCGCACCGCTCGCACTCGGAGTCGGCGATGAGCTCGTGGCGGGTGACGGTCAGGTCGCGGGTCCGCAGCTCGACGATCCGGCCGATCCGCCGGTCACCGGGCGGCAGCTCGGCGCCGGCCGTCTCCGCGGCCACGAGCTGCGCGATGTGGTCCAGCACGAGCGGCACGAGGCCGGGTTCACCGCCGGCGAAAAAATCGGCGCCGTCCTCGACGGCCCTTCGTTCCTCAACCGGGCGCAGCGCCAGCCAGCGCCGGTCCAGGCACCGGCCGCACGGCCGGCTCCTCCCGTCCGCCCGGTGGAGGGGTCCGAGCAGCACGGTCCCCGCGTACAGGCGCACCGGGTAAACCAGTCCGTGCGCCGGTGGCGGTCCTTGCTCTCCGGCCGCCTCGGGCAGTCCGAGTACCCGGACGTCGACCTCGAACCCCGCGGGAGCCCGGCCGTTCAGGTGAGCACGCAGGACATCGGCGGCCCGTGCCCATGGATCATCCGAGACTGCCGTGACCGTCATTGCGTTCGACACCACAAAGTCATCCGTCCACTCAGACGCTCATTGGTACGCGGGTGGGTGAAACAGCTGCTCGCACGGCCGAGGGTGCAGGCCCTGCGAGCAGCTGCACTCGTCACGCCGGGCGGTCCGTCCGGAGACCGGGGCGACCCGCCCTGATCAGCCGGCCGGCGGTCAGCTGGTGCTGGAGCTGCAGGAGCAGCAGGAGCTGGTGCTGCAGGAGCAGCAGCTGGAGCAGGAGCAGCTGGAGCTGGACCAGGCCAGCTCGACCGACTCGTCGGTCATCTCCTCGATCTCGAACGTCGCGCTCTCCAGAGCGCTCAGCTCGTCCTTGAGCTCAACTGACATGGCGATCCTTCCCATGGGTGTGGTGGGGATGTCACCCCGGAACGGTCGTTCCGGGAACCGTGGCGCGCCCGGTGCGGGCGCGGGTCAGTCCGGGGTCACCTACTGCGCGGCGAGCAGGACCGTGCCGGTGACCATTCCTCGGACTGCGTGCAGATCGATCGTGGTGGTCTCGACGAACAGCGCTCGGGTGCCGTCCGCGTCGAGCCGTGCGAGCACTTGGGGCACCGGTGTCGCGGGCCCGTCGAGGGACCACTCCGCGACGCCTTCGCCTTCGAGGAGCGCCCTGGGGTCGAGATCGGCCACCAGCGGGTCGCCCAGGTCCGCCGGCGTGCCCTCGTAGTGCCGGCTGACAGCGAGGCCTACCGCGTCGCGCACCGCGTCGCGCAGGGCGTCCCGTGCCGACAGAGCCGAGCCGACGGCCCAGTCGGCCGCCCCCTCCTCGCCGCCCTCGACGACGGCAAGCACCGTGAAGGCGGGCGCTGCGCCGGGCAGCGCGTACACCCGGGCCTCGCGGCCGATGTGACGCAGGCTGCCCAGGGCGAACGCCACTTCGTCGTCGCCTGCGAGCAGGGAGTCGCCCACGCGGGTGGCGGGGGCCTCACGGGTCAGGGCGCGGACCAGGCCGCGGTAGGCCAGCGCCGAGCACAGTCCTTGCTCCCGCACGGCCTCGAGCGTCCAGTCCGCCGCCGCACCCGCCGAGGTGGGCTCGAAGCGCAACCGGGCGTTGGCCGGGGAGAGCGGATAGGCGGCCGCGGCGGGCACGAGCCACGTGCTGCCGTCGTGCAGCGACACCGCGGGTGTCGTGGCGCCCCCGGACCACTCCCGCTCCCCCGCCAGGCCGCCGAACACCTCCAGCAGTTGGGCGGGCAGCAAGGCCGCCGCTTCGTCGGCGCTCGTGCCCACCGCCCCGACGGGCCCCAGCCGGCCCACGTAGCAGCTCACCGCCGCCCGCACCGCGCGGGTCCGTGCGACCAGGATCGTGTCGGTGTCGAACGCGGCGATCTCGCGGTGCCCGTCGGTCAGCGACCCGGCGGGGCCCAGCCGCACCCGGCCCATCTTGAGCGGTATCTGCTTGAACGATTCGTCAGCCCATCCGGACATCACGCCGACGTCCGGGGAGACCAGGACGGCCGCCCGGCCGTAGGCCTCGCTGTCATCCGCCGGCCGGGTGGGACCGTCCCCGTCCGGCTCCACCCGTGCGTGCCTCAGCGGGCATCCCGGATGCGGCAGCACCCGCTCGCGCCGGGACTCCAGCGTGGTCAGGTCCTGGATCACCGCGTGCCGTTGGTCGTCGGGCTGCAATTGTCCGCTGCCCAGCCGGAAGATCTCGAACGCCACCGCGTTGCCCACCATGCTCCGGGCGACCGCACTGCCGTGCTCGGGCTCGCCCGCGGTCGGCCCGACCGCCAGGGCGCGCCAGTAGTCCGCCGCGAGCCGGGGGTCGCAGTTGGCGGAGAGCCGCAACTGCGCGCACATCCAGCACGGTTGATCCGCCGGTCCGCTGATGGGACCCAGCACCACCCGGGTCCGGTCCGACACGACGGGAAGCAGCCGCGGTCCTGCCTCGGCACCGTGGACGCGCTTGGTCAGATCGAGCAGGCCGCGGCCGTGTGCGCCGTCGACGGCGCACACGACCACGTCGAACGCGGCCAGGTCCACGGGTGGCAGGGGCAGGACGACGACCTTGGCCGGGGTGCCGGCATCGGCGAGACGGGCGATCTCGCCGTCGAACTCGCGCCCCCAGGAGGCGTCGTCCACGAAGACCTCGGCCAGGCCGTTGCGCAGCAGGCCGCGGACGGCCGCCGCAAGGACGTCCCCGGGCGGGCCGCTGACCAGGACGCGTGAGGAGCGGAACCGGGCGAACAGCTCCTGCGGTGTCCGCCGGTCCGCGTGCATGAAGTGCTCGATGAAATTGACCTGCGACGCGAACAATTCCGCTGCCGCGGAATCCAGGACCTTGTCGTCGGGTTGCGGGACGTCGCGGGCGAATCCCTTGTCGAGAAGGGCCTTCATCAATGCGACAGCGGTTCTGCGCCGACTTTCGTCCAGGCCCTCACATAACTCGGCGACGCTGGACGCGCCGTTCATCCGGGGGCCGAGGGCCGACATCCATTCATATGCGCCTGCGCCTTTGAGGACGCATGAAGTATCGGAACTGCGTAAGTAGATCCCGGTGTCGACGCGGAGGAAGACAACGTCGTTCCGCAACCGGGGTCTTATGTCGAGGAGACGCGTTTCGCCAACCGTTCGCATGCCGCCCCCGTAGGGTGTGCACCTTCGGACCATGGTGTGCGCCTTCGGGACACGGGAACAGTTCTACCCGCGTCCACGTGGGGAAGTGTGGAGCATCCCTGGATGGGACGTCAATGGCCTCGACCCGGGTCCTCGCACCCTGCACCCGCCGGGCGCCCCGCCGCCGGGGGTCGTCCCGACGTTGACCTGTGAAATCCCTGTGGCGTCTCCGCGCCCGGACCGCCGAAACTTCTTCGCGTGGCGACCACTCCCCGATGCTCCGGGAACGGCGGCACACGCCAGGAGACGAGGAGGCTCGCGAACTGCCCAGCGCGCATCTCCCTGAGTACACCAAGGCACCGGCAACGACATTCCGCACTTTTCTCCGCTCCGGCGGTCCGCTTTCCCGAACGGTGAGCGACAAGGCCCGGGAGCGGCAC
Source organism: Streptomyces sp. PA03-5A (assembly GCF_033792725.1). Lineage (NCBI taxonomy): Bacteria > Bacillati > Actinomycetota > Actinomycetes > Kitasatosporales > Streptomycetaceae > Streptomyces > Streptomyces sp. PA03-5A. Next base: position 184,376 of record NZ_JARAVL010000020.1, read on the forward strand.
AAGAACCCAGCCGCTTCCCGGTATTTCGCCGCGAGTTCAGTCGCCCTCAGGGCAGAGGTGCGCGGGCCGGGATGAAGTCGGAGATCGCGGTACGAGAGGTCTCAGGACGACTGAGACGTGGCGCGCAGTCACCGACACGGTGGCGGGCGACCTGGGAGCCGGTCCCGGAAGTGCGGCCGAAGACCGCTTGGCCGGGCACAAGCGCGCTGGTGAGCGGCAGGCCGAATTCGCCGCCGGCGAAGTTGATGCCGGAGTGACGGATGCCGCGGAACAGGACGTCGAGCTTGACGTCGTGCGGGCCGACTCGCGGCGTTCTACGGCGAGGGCCCGCCCCCGCACTTGGTCGTGTGATCAGCTGGCGCCGAGCATCTGCCGCATCTGCGCGATCTCCACGGTCTGAGCCCTGACGATGTCACCCGCCATGGACATGGCGTCCGGGGATGCGCCCTTCTGCTGCTCCGTCTTCGCCATGTCGACGGCACCCTCATGGTGCTCGATCATCATGGTCAGGAACATGCGGTCGAAGTCCTCATCGATGGCGCCATCCAGCTTGTCCATGTCCTCCTGGCCCATCATCCCGGGCATGGAGGCATGGTCGCCATGGTCCATGCCTCCCATGGCCGGCATGCCCTCCATGGCGTCGGGAACCTTTGCACCCCAGGCCTTCAGCCATCCGGACATCGTCTCGATCTCCGGGTCCTGTGCCTTCTCGATCTGCTCGGCCAGGGCCTTGACCTCGCTGGAGGCGCCGTGTGACGCGGCCATACCAGCCATGACGACGGCCTGGCGGTGGTGGGGGATCATCTGCTGCGCGAAGGACACGTCGGCCTGGTTGTACTGGCCGACCGAGGCGGAGGACGATGCCGTCGCGGTGTTGCTGGAGGTGTTGTGCGCGGCTCCGGAGTGGTCGTTGCACGCCTTTGACGCTGACCACATCGCAGCGATCGACAACACCACCCGCAAGCTGATGGAGGACGGCAAGCGACCGCTGTCGGTCGGCTTCTGGTTCTCCCTGGGCCACTCCTCGGTGGTCTTCGGTCTCACCTTCCTTCTTGCCCTTGGCGTCAAGGCCGTGGGGACGGGCCTCGCCGACGACGACTCGCGGCTTCACCAGGTCGGAGGCCTTATCGGCACCCTTGTCTCCGGCGCCTTCCTGGTGCTGATCGCCGCCATCAATCTCGTGATCCTGATCGGCCTCGCCAAGGTCTTTGCCAGGATGCGGCGCGGCCAGTACGACGAGGCCGCCCATGAGGAACAGCTCAACAACCGCGGTTTCATGAACCGCCTTCTGGGCCGCGCCACTCGCGCTATCCGCAAGCCGTGGCAGATGTATCCGCTGGGCATCCTGTTCGGTCTGGGCTTCGACACCGTCACCGAGATCAGCTTGCTGGTGCTCGCTGCCTGGTCGGTAGCCTCGGGCCTGCCCTGGTACGCGATCTTGTGCCTTCCCGTTCTGTTCGCCGCCGGGATGTCCCTACTGGACACTATCGACGGGTCGTTCATGAACTTCGCATATGGCTGGGCCTTCTCCAAGCCGGTCCGGAAGGTCTACTACAACCTCACCATCACCGGGCTCTCGATCGCCGTCGCCCTGATCATCGAAGGCATCGAACTGCTCGGCATCCTCGCCGACAAGATGGCACTGACCGGCCCCTTCTGGGATTCGGTGGCCTCTGTGGACCTCAACACCGTCGGCTTTTGGATCGTCGGCCTGTTCGTCGTCACCTGGGTCGTCGCCCTGGCGGTGTGGAAGTTCGGCCACATCGAGGAGAAGTGGGAGCGGGGGCTGCACAAGGCCCCGAACCCCACCGATGAGCCCGCAGTTCCCATCGCCTGACCAGCGCCAGAAGCCGCGCGGGCACGGAGCGCTCATAGGCCGTTTCCCATCTTCGACTGCGCGGCTGTTGAGGAGGCCGCTAAACCCTTCTGGCACGAGGTAGCCCGCGTAACCCGCCACCACCTCGCATCCGCGGCCACCCGACACCTGCCCGCAACTGCCGGTGCCAACAGCCAATGAGATCGCAGGGGACAGCCCAACTAAGCCAAGGGTTCCGGTGCATGACCCCAGCCGACTGCCCGGGGGCGTGCTCGCCCCGGGCAGTCGGCTCGCGGTGCACACGGGAGCGCCCGGCGCCGGGCGTCCGGGCTGCGCACCGCCGACTACGGGATCGGCACCGGCCGCCGGGACGAGGACTGGGGCTTCGTCCTCGCCGCCCGGCACCGCGCCCCGGCCCCGCGCCTGCCCGCGGACGCGCCGCGACTGCGGCTGCCTCGTCACCCCGAGGTGTGAGCAGAATTCCCGGAAACGTCTCGCCTGTGTCCATCATGGAGGTGCGGCTCCGCTTCGGATCCCACCCCGCAGCGGGACCGCCCCGGTGTCAACGCTCTCCCGCCCGCAGCGACTCGGATCGGCCTTCGCAGGTCGCACCCCGTCGCGCAGCCCTGTGACCTGCGCGGAAAGCTCGATTGCCGACGTTCAACGCCGACTACTTTCCTACAACGCCTTCCGGCGGGCGGGCTGACCGGCAGAGGCAGCTCGCCCTGCAGCCACAGTCCGGCCGCGACGGCGTGTCCGCAGCGCAGCGGCGGGCGCGGGATCCCGTCCGGATCGGTGAGTGCTGGCGTTGTTTCCTCGAGGGCGGTGAGTTCGGGCGGCAGCGGGACGCGGGTGCGGTAGAGGCGGCGAGTTGCGCTCACAGTCTGGCCAGCGGACGCTTCGGGGTTGGTGAGTTCCCGGGGCAGTGGGCAGTGAGCGCCGTGTCCGTGATGCGGTGGTCCAGGCCGGGAGCGCGCGGCGTGCCTTGGAGGGTGTGGGCGAGGTGACGGCGGGCTTCAGCAAGCAGGTGCCGGCAACGGAACTGGCCCCGCTTCATCACCGCCACGACTACGGTCACGTACGCGCCCGCCTGCGCGACGTCCACGACGACGTCGCGCAGGCGGGCGCGGATGACTGCCGCGGCAGCGCGGGCCCGGGCCAACAGACCGTCGATGAGGGCCGGCGCCGAAGCGGCGTACCGCGTCCACCCGCCGACCCGCGGTGCGATGACCTGTGAGCCAGCTGAGAATGAGGTAGAAGCCGGAGATCAAGGAGGTGTGGCCATCTGGCCGCCGGCCTCCGGCACGAAACGAGGCGGTCCCCGTGACGTCGGTGAAGGAGATGCTCGCCACCTACCCGGCCGACCTCGGTCGCGTCGACCGAGAGAAGCTCACCAAGTGCATCGAGGAATGTATCGCCTGTGCCCAGGCGTGTACCGCGTGCGCCGATGCCTGCCTGTCGGAGGGCATGCCGGCCGAACTGGCCAAGTGCATCCGCACCAACATGGACTGCGCCGACATCTGCAATGCCACCGCGTCGGTCCTTTCCCGCCACACCGGCTACGACGCCAACATCACCCGCGCCATCCTGCAGGCGTGTGCCACCGCCTGTAAGGCGTGCGGAGATGAATGCGGCCGCCACACGCACATGGAGCACTGCCGCCTATGCTCCGAGGCCTGTCGCTCCTGCGAGACCGCGTGCAACGATCTGCTCCAATCCCTCGGCTGACGAACGCGCGGCCATTGCCGACGCCACCGGGCGCGGTGCTCGTGTGCCCTGGCGGAGGTATGCCCGCCGGGCATTGACTGAAGGCCAGCAGACGACGGAGGGTGACACCCCGGGGGGAGTGATCAAAGAGGGGGTGACCGCGTCGTGGCGGAGTACCGCTTCACGCTGGCCCGCATCGTGCGCGCCGGGCCGATCACCGCGCACGCGGCCTTGAACGAATGGGCTCACGGGCAGATCACCGTTCCCGTGCCCACGCTCGCTCTCTCACAGATCAGCGGCCTGGCCCGGCAGGAACTGGCGGGGGCGGTGTTCGAGGTCATGGCCAACTGTGCCGCCGTTACGGACTCCGGACGTCGGCCCGCACGGCTGGCGTCTCCTGGCCCACGGTGAAGGCGAACAACGCCTCCCGGTGGCGCGATCGTGGAGCGGCGTGACCACCTGACCGGAGGCCGTTCCCGCCGCGCGGTCGACACCGGATACCTCTCCCTCCCCTGCGGCTATCGCGCTGGGGAGGAGGTGTCGCCGTCCCGCACCGGCTTGCCCACCGGCCATGACCAGCAGCAACACCACCGCGCCGAGGACGGGCCTGCCTACCTTCCGTGCCACCCTCGGTGCACCCCTGCACGCTCCAGCCCACCCTCCAGCCCACTGTCCAGGCAACCCGCCAGGAGCACCAGGAGCTGGTCGCGGCGACCCGCCGCCGCGGGCGCGCCCGCCGGCCTGCAGCGTGGGCAGCCCCCGGGAACGGGCTTGCCCAGCCCGAACTAGGGCCTGTCTAGAAGTACGCTGGCGTGGTGTCCGAGGTCGGCGTGTCGTGCCAGGCAGTGGCGTACGGACCGGCGGCTGCGCAAGCGCCTGGCCGCCGTGCGGGGCGGGGTCGGCGACGCCGAGTGTCCCGAGTGCGGGACCCGGTGGGTGGCCGGCGTCGACCGGAGGTCGACGGCCCTGTTCTGCCCGGGCCGGTGCAAAGTGAGGGCCTGGCGGCGCCGGAAGGAAACGTTCGGGGAACGGTCACAGTGACCGCATCGCAAACGCATCCTGATCCCAACTTCGTTCAGCAACCGGTCATTTGCGGTCGTTCATTGTGATCAGGGGCAACGCTTCTCACCGTCGCCACCCTCACCCCGCCCCGGCCCGCAGCTTGCTCAGACTCGGAGCTGAGAAACAGGTATCAGCCCGGTTCGCAGCGGGCAAGGGCAGCACGGACCAGGTTGAGCCCCTCCGCCCGCCAGTGGTCGCGATCGGGCATCTGGTCGTTCCGACGCCAGCGCCAGGCCGAGAACATCGCCCAGTCCACCGCGCGGCACCGGTAGATCAGGCTCTCGTCGGCGCCCGCGTAGTGCTCTCCGACGTCCTCCGGCGCATGGGCAAGGTCAAACTCGACCGGTCCGCGGCAGCAGGTGACGAGGTCGATGAAGAGCGGCCCCCGCTTCGTGTTGAGGAGGTTGCCCTCGTGCGGCTCGCCGTGCAGCAGCTGGTCGCCGGCCTTGTCGGCGCTGATCTCGGCGCTCAGCTCGCTGAGCGTCTCGCGGAGGAGCTCCCGGTCGGCGTCGGCCAGCTCGGGCGATTGCTCCCGGTCGTTGACCTCTTTCAGCACCACGGCGACCCGGTCGGTGAAGTGCGGGGCGTCCAGGTCCCCGACCTGGCGCAGCGCGGCGTGGTACCGCTGAAGCGCGTCCGCGTAATCGGCCGGCTCGATCGTCGATCCCAGCGGTTCGTAGTAAGTCCAGAGCGAGACGGCGAAGCCGTCGCGCACGTGCACCCGGGGCTCGACCCGGGGGTCAAGCTCGGCCACCGGAGCGTCGTCGACCTCGGCAAGACGGCGGGCGACCTCCACCTCGAACTCGGAACCGGCCAGGTCCCCGACGGGCGCGACCCGGGCAAGGGTCTCGGAAGGGACCAGACGGAGCGCGACGCGGTCCGAGTTGTGGATGACAACCACATCGTCGACCTGGAGCCCCAGCTCCGAGGCCATGGCCTGCCCTGCCTCAATCGCGCGACGGAGCGCTGGTGGCTCCATACCGTCCTCCTTTACGCGCCGCCCTACACCCGTCCCGCCCAGCATGTCCTGTGCCATCTGAGCGATGACGTCACGCCGCGTCTTGCCGCCCGCGGTCGGTGCCGGATAGGAGGCTGGGAGCCGGCCTCCCAGTGCCGACCGCAAGGCGCGCCACGGTGGTGACGGCCTTCTCCGTGCGGGCGTTCAGATCCCGTACACAGAAGGTAGTCGACCGCACTGCGGTGGGTCAGAGGTTCAGAAACAGGTACGAAGAAGCGTTGCCATCAGTCGGCCAGCGCCGGCCCGGGCCCGTACGGCGTGGCCGTAGCGCAGCGGCGGGCGCGGGATCGCGCCTGGGTCGGTGAGTGCCGGCGGCGCCTGTTCCTCGAGGGCGGTGAGTTCCGGCGGCATCGGACAAACCTTCACATACCCCGAACAATGAGGACTCGTTCACCCTGAACAAACCCCCCGATACGCGAGTGTCACCGCTCTCCGGTCACCCCGCCCGGGGGAGCGTCTGCCCGCAGGCCAGAGGTTGTCTGTCTGGCCGGCGGTGCCGGATGCCACGTTGACGGCGTCGGCTGGGTCCGGCCACGGCCACCGGTCCCGCCCAGCCGGTCCCGAGCCCCGCTCACCGAACCGTTCCTCCTCCCCTGCGGCTGTCGCGCCCGGGAGGAGGTGTCGCCGTCCCACACCGGCTTGCCCACCAGCGGTGACCAGCGGCAACACCCTCACACCGGAAACCGGCGCTCCTGCCCTCGGTGCAACGCTCGGCCCCCCGGTCCGCGCAACTCTCCAGCGCACCGTCCAGCCCACGGTCGGAACAACCCCGGCTCGGGGGCAAACCGGGGTGCGGCCATGCACCTCCGCGCTCCTCCGGACTCCGCCTGACCAGGCGGGCCCGCCCCCGTCACCCGGTCGAGGGCTGCCGGGTGGCAGAGGCATCAGATGGTGAGCACGCTGTGACTGGTGCATCCAGAGGGCTTGGCCCCCCACCTCCAGCCCTCCACCACCAGGGCCCCCGCCGCCCATCCCCGTCACCGGCGGGGGCCCTCTCTAGACGGCCGCAGCCCCGGCACCGCGCGCACTAAAACCGCAGATCAACCCCGCCAGACACTCCACGGTGCGGCAGGCGCTGCACTGGGGCAGGCTGAATGCATGCGGTCACCGTCCTGCTCGTCTCCCGGGCCGGGAGCGGGCGGCCATAGCAAGGTCCTCCTGACACTCGCGCAGGCTGTGCCCTTCGTGATAGCGCTGGGCGTGCTGGGAATCGAACTGTTACCCGCGCATTTCATGATGACCGGCCCTATCCTCACCGCGACGCCGGCACTGGCGGCCCTGACGATGGGCCCCAAAGGCACCCTGTCAGCGGCGGCCGCCGCTCTGGCCGTCAACGTGACCACGGCCACCTACAACCACGAATGGGAAACCCACCAGATTTTCGGCAACCTCGTGGGCCTGCTGGTGGTGTCGGTCGCCAGCGTGATCCTGAGCAAGACGGTGCGCGCGCACCGGCGCAGCGAGCTCGATCAGGTTCGCCGTATCGCCGTGGCGGCACAGGACGTCATCCTGCGGCCTGTTCCGGCGCGGCTGGGTCCGGTACGGGCGGCCAGCTTGAGCCTCGCGGCGGGGACGGGCGCGCAGGTCGGCGGTGATCTGTACGAGGCGGTGCTGACCCGGTACGGCGTCCGGCTGATCGTGGGAGACGTCCGCGGCAAGGGCCTGAATGCCATGCGGGCGGTCGCGGTGGCGCTGGGCGCCTTCCGGAAAGCCGTGCACTACGAGAACGACCTGGTGGACGTCATGGACCACTGTGGGGCCGCGCTGCTGCGGGAGGCGGACGTGCCGGGGGCGTTCGAGCCAGAAGTCGCCCTGGAGGGATTCACCACCGCCCTACTGGCCCAGATCCCGGGCACCCCGGGCGAACATGTGGTGGAGCTGATCAACCGTGGCCACCCGCCGCCGCTGCTGCTCCACCAGGGCACAGTGCAAGCCCTGACGCCGTCCTGCCCGCTGCCGCCCTTCGGCCTGGAAGACCTCTACACCGGCCCCCCGCCCAAACCCGAAAGCCACCCATTCCTCCCCGGCGACCGCCTGCTGCTCTACACCGACGGCGTCATCGAAGCCCGCAACCGTAACAACGACTTCTTCGCCCTGCCCGAAGCCGTGCAAGCGCTCCACACGTGCACGCCTAAGGCGTTCCTCGACCAACTACACCAGCGGCTGCTCCACCACACCGAAGGCCACCTGGCCGACGACGTAGCAGCCATCCTCATCGACCGCCCCACCAACGAAACCGACAACCCCACCCACCGCCACGGAACAAGCTGACCGCCCACTGACGGGGCGGCCGGGGGCAGTCAGGCAGGCGGCCGGTCAGCTGCCAGGGCCGCGCGCGTCGTGGTAGCCGAGTTCGAGGTAGCGGGTGCGGGTGCTCCAGGAGCCGAGGTCTGGCGTATTGGCCAGGACGTCGTGCCAGGGCCGGGTGCCGGGAACGGCCGCCTCACTGGAAGCCGCCACCTTGCCGGAGGCCGCCTTCCCGGAAGGGTCCCCCTCGTCGTGCGCGGGCAGCAGATGGCCGGGACGCCCGGCCCAGAGCCGCACCCCCGATCGCGCCTCGGACTCCCGGACCGGCACCCACAGACCCACCGAGAACATGCCGGCGAGCTGGTGCATGGCGATGAAGCTGGCCACGCCGTCCTCGGGGTCCGTGCGGTCCGGGCGCTCGGTGAGGGCGTGCCACAGGATGTACATGTTCGGGAGCCGGACCTCGGGCTGGAAGCGGTACACCAGCCGCTCCAGCCTGATCGAGCCGATGCTCGGCAGCTGTACCCGGGTGAGCGGGACCACTTCACGCTCGCCGCCGGTCCAGGTCAGCGTCTGGTTGCGGCCCATGTAGCCGGGTTCGCTGAAGATCGTGACGTGGAGGCGTTCCCGGCGATCAGGCCGGCGGTTGTGCAGCAGGCCCGCGCCGGCGACGGCGCCGCCCACGCAGGCCAGGCCCGCCAGGAAGATTCCGGTCCTGCGTTTCATCGGGACGATGCACCTCGCTTGTGACGGGACGGGCGCCTCCATCATGCGCCCCCGACCAGCTGTTGCTCTACCGTCAGGCCCGATCCCGAAGAGCTCCTTGCGACCCCGCATCCCGCTGACCGCACGCTGCCCTGCCCAACTCCGAGGATCGTCATGGTCAATGGCGGGGCAGCGGCGGCCCCAACGGCCTTGTTCAGGTCTGTTCGGGCTTACTGATCGTTTCAGAATGAGATCGGCGTGTCGGCTGGCAGTCAATGATCTTCATCGGCAGGGTCTGCGGAGTGTCCGATGATCTTGTCCCTGATGA